>JBCCBY010000001.1:0-38551 GCA_039033795.1 Pseudomonadota bacterium
AGCAATTCTGCGCCATGGATTACTCCCTCGGGGGCCCGACCCTTCTCGCTTGGGCGCTCGCCGCAGCAGGCACCCCGGCCGCCGCGGTTTTGACACCCGGCGGCGGCCCACGGTGCGTGGCGATCGCCAGTGCGGCAGCAGCGGCTCTGGTTCTGGTCTTGGCCACCGCATTTGGTCTTTTGATGATGGCCTATGCGACAACCGACTTGTCGCTCATGAACGTCTTCACCAACAGTCACTCGTTGAAGCCTCTTGCCTACAAGATCACAGGGACATGGGGTAACCACGAGGGGAGCCTTCTTCTTTGGCTGATGATCCTCGCAGGCTTTGGCGCGGCCATTGCCTTCTCGGCCCGGGGACCGTGGCCGACGCGACGTCTTGCGCTCGGTGTCCAGGGGCTGTTGTCGTTTGCTTTTGTCGCTTTCACCTTGGCGACATCGAGCCCTTTTGAGCCGTATCCAGCAAACTGGCCGACACCCTTTGATGGACAGGGTTTGAACCCACTTTTACAAGACCCAGGATTGGCTATTCATCCGCCCACGCTGTATGTGGGCTATGTCGGTCTTTCGGCGGTGTTCAGTTTCACCATCGCAGCTCTTCTGGAGGGGCGTCTTGGTGCGGACTGGGCCAAAACGGTGCGGCCCTTTCTGCTTGTGGCATGGTCGGCCCTCACCTTAGGAATCGGGCTTGGTGCCTTTTGGGCCTATTATGAGCTCGGTTGGGGCGGCTTTTGGTTTTGGGACCCCGTCGAGAATGCCTCGCTGATGCCGTGGCTTGCCAGCACCGCTTTGCTTCATTGCGTGATGGTTGTGGAGCGACGCGACGCCCTCAAACCTTGGTGCGCTGCCCTTGCGATCCTCGCGTTCGGTGCATCGCTTTTGGGCACGTTTTTGGTTCGTTCAGGGATCGTCACCTCGGTTCACGCCTTTGCCAACGACCCCGAGCGTGGTCTGGTCCTTCTCTTTCTCGCCGTCGTTTTCACAGGTGGAGGTTTCACCTTGTTCGCTTGGCGCGGCGCGGCGCTCACGAAAGACCAGGCCTTTGAGGCCGTGAGCCGAGAGGGCGCACTCGTCATCAACAATCTGTTGTTGTCTGTTCTTCTGTTTACGGTGTTTTTAGGGACCTTCTGGCCGACGGTGGTGGAAGTCTTGACCGGCAGTCGTATCTCCGTCGGGCCACCTTATTACAATCTTATGTCGGGACCGCTTGCTGTGCTTCTTGCGGCAACGCTTGTGTTTGGTCTCCTTGTGCCGTGGCGCCGGCCCGGCAGAGGACACTGGCAACGACCGATGGCCATCATCACAGGGGCAAGCGTCGTTCTCGCGCTCGGTATGCTCTTGCTGACAGGCGGCACCGCGTTGGCCGCGATGGGGTTGATTGCGGGTTTGATGGTTTTTGGCGGGGTGGCGGCGGATCTTTTGCGCAAGGCAGGATGGCCTGGCGCTTCTGTTCGGACAGCGATCAACAGGCTGGGCGGTCTCACGTCACGGCAATGGGGTTCAACGATCGCCCATGGAGGCGTCGGTTTTCTGCTTCTCGGGATCACCGCCAGCACGACGTTCCAGCAAGAAATCCGGGCACCACTCAAGCCGGGCGAGAGTGTCACCCTTGGCCGCGTTGTTTTCACCTATGAAGGCCGGGTCGGCCAAGCAGGGGCTAATTTTATCGCGGAAGTTGATCGGTTTACCGCGCGCGATGGAAACAAGGTGATCGCAGACCTTAGGCCTTCACGACGCTATTATCCCGCCGCTGATCAAGCGACCACGGAAGTCGCCATCAAAAGGATAGGTCTCGGCAATCTCTACCTTGCCTCGGGTGCCACGCAGAATGGCGGCGATGTGCGGGTGGTGCGCGCCTATCACCATCCGATGATCCATGTTCTTTGGGGAGGGGCGTTGTTGATCGCCTTGGGTGGCCTTGTCGCTGCGCTGCCGGCACGAAAGACGGCGGCTGTCCGCAGCGCGAGGACACAAGCATCCGGCGCGACCACGGCATGACCGGGATCCTTGCGCTTCTTTTCTTGGCGCAAACCGCCCTTATTGACGAGGAGCGCGCGAAAAACCTTGATGCGCAACTGCGCTGTGTTGTCTGTCAAAACCAATCGATTGCCGACAGCGATGCCGAACTCGCCAATGTCATGCGCGCATTGGTGCGTGAACGCCTGGCGGCGGGCGATAGTGACGACGAGGTGCTGACCTACGTGACCGATCGCTACGGCGAGTACGTGCTGTTGACGCCCTCACGCTCCGCCAAGAACACGGTCCTTTGGATCGGCCCAGCCTTGGCCTTGGTCTTTGGCGGCGCTTTGGCCTTCTCGGTTTTCCGAAGCAGCGCTAAGTCCCTTGAATGAGTTCTTTTCCCGTCCTGCTCCGATGGACCTTGGCATCGGGCGCAGCAGCCTTTGCGCTGCTCGTAGGAGGGTTTTTTGTCTTTTGCGCCACCATTCCGCGCGCCGACGACAACACCCATCAACAAGTTGCTGAGGCTATTGCCCAATTTCCCGTGCATCAGCGGGCGATCGTTGTGCTCACCGGGGAACGGGGCGGCAGAATCCAGGAGGGTTTGAGCCTCGGCGCCACGGGCATCGCAGACAGAATTTTGATTTCCGGCGTCAACCCTGACACCACCAAGGATGATCTCAGCGCCATGGGGTCGATGGCCATGCTCGATTGCTGCGTCGATCTTGGCCCCAAGGCACGATCAACCCGGGACAATGCGATCGAAGCGCGCGATTGGCTTGAGGACCGTCAATACAAGGCCGCGCTGCTCGTCACGTCCGACTTCCATCTTCCGCGTGCCCGCGCTGAGCTGCGCCGTGTCGTGCCGAACATCGAGATCATCGGCGTGCCTGTTGCATCAGAACTGGCGCCTGAAAAAGCGTGGATGTCGCGCATCGTGTCATGGCGCGTGCTCGGCAAGGAGTACTTAAAGTTCCTTGTTGTCAGCCTAAGGCTGCCCCTTTGACGCCATGACGAAATTGCGTTCGATCCTATTCCTTGCCTCGATGATGATCAGTGCATTGATTATTGGCGTGATAGCCCTACCGGCCCTGCTGCGGCGCGACTGGTCTTTGGCGATTTCGAAACTCTGGTGTCGGACATGCCTTCTCTCTCTGCGCGTTCTTTGCGGGATCGACGATCGAATCACGGGGGCTGACTATTTGCCCAAAGATGCAGCCATTATCGCGGCCAAGCATCAATCGATGTGGGAAACTCTTCGCCTCACCACCCTTCTCCCGCGCCCAAGCTTTGTCCTCAAAAAAGAGCTCAAACACTGGCCGATCTTTTCATGGTTCGCCCGGCGCAACGGCTTCATTTTCATCGACCGTGCCGCTGGCGCATCGGCGCTCCGGGACATGACCATCGCAGCAAAGGAACGGGCGGCTGAAGGTGCACAGATCATTATTTTTCCTGAAGGAACTCGGGTGAAACCTGGCGAAAAAGCCCCCTATCAACCGGGTGTGGCAGCCCTCGCTAAAGCACTTGGCGTGCCAACTGTTCCGGTGACCCATGACAGCGGCCGCTACTGGCTTCAACCAGGCCCAGAAAAGAAGGCTGGGACCGTCGATATGACAATCATGCCAGCGCTGCCAGCACCAAAAGATCGAAAGGCCTATCTCGCACAGCTCGAAGCCGCTATTGACGGTTAGTTTGTCGCGCAGGGACCTTGACATGTTTGCTGACCTTCGAGATCGCCTCGGCTTGATCATACCTTTTGCGGTGTTCGGCATCTTTGCGATTGTCTACACGGTGATTTGGTTTAAAGGCGCCGCTCTCATCCGTGTAGAGATCGCCGAGGCTGTTGAACGAGAAGCTGCAGCAGGGCGAACCCTCGACATCAGCGAGACCAAGATCGGGGGATTTCCATTCAACCTTCGCGGAAAAATGACCGATGTGGTCTACACGCGTCCCGGTCTTGGCTCGTTTGAGGCTGAAGAAGTGGTCTTCGCAACACTGCCCTTAAGCCCTGACCGCGTGATCCTCTCTCCGCGGGGCGAACAATACGTCACGATCGGTCAAGAGCGTTATAGTCTTGAGACTGAGGACCTTCGTCTTAGCCTAGCACAGAGCGAGACCGCGCTCGAAACCCATGGCGTGAGCTTGACATCGGACGAGCGGACGATAGTGATCACGACACTGATCGGTAATGTCCAGCAGCTCGAACGGAGCTCGGCCATTGCGGTTGGTGTTCGCGGTTTTGTTCTGGATGGTGAGACCCCGATTGGTGTTCCTGTCGCCGATTTGGCCGCCTCCGCCAAAGATGACACCCTCACTGTTGCAAGTCTTGGTTTTTCTGTGGGTGAGAATGATGGCGAAGCACCGAGCCAGGTCATGGGAAGAGGCGAACTTCTCTTTGACGATAAAGGACGGGCAAACGGTCAGCTCGATGTGACGATCACAAATCAAGACCCGCTCATTGAAGTGTTGACGAGCACCGGCTCCTTGGGTGCAGGAGAAGCGGCAGGTGCGCGGCTCGTCCTTGGACTGATGAGTGATAACGGTAACGAAGCGGTGGAGCTACCCTTCACCTTCAGCGGCGGACGGATGGAGCTAGGCCCGCTCAAAATCGGCAGCATGCCGCCCCTGCCTCGCTAGGTGATCCGTTCTCGGTTCATATCACCCCAAGAGACAAAAAATCTCTACGGATTGAGAAAAGATGGCGCAAAGGAAAGCGCCGCCGTCAGGAACGCGTCGTTCGCCACGCGATCGCCGATCGAGACCCGGATCATCGTTGGCAAGTTTGAGCTCGTCAGGCCACGAACCAGAACTTGATGGTCTTCACAGTGCTGAAGAAAAGCAGCAGCGTTCTCGACAGCACCCATATCGATCAAAAGGAAATTTGCTTTGGTGTCGCGAACAGCCAGGCCCGCGCCCAGCAAAGCTTGGGACAGGCGTGCCATCTCCGCGTCATTATGGGCACGATTTTTCCGCACGAACGCCTGATCGTTGAGCGCCGCGGTGGCGGATGCGATCCCCGGTGCTGACACATTAAACGGCCCACGCACGCGGTTCAGCGTATCAATCACAGAGGGAGGAGCAAACGCCCACCCCACACGAAGGCCACCCAAGCCATAGATCTTGGAAAACGTCCTTGTCATGACAACATTGTCCGCGCCGGACGCTGTTGCATCCTGTACAAACCCGTGTCCTGGGTCGTAGTCAGGCTCCGCCCTATACTCAGCATAGGCTCCATCAAGAACAAGCATGACCTGGCTGGGTAATTCATCGCGCAAGCGCTGAACCTCGTCGCGCGGTAGGAGTGTGCCCGTTGGATTGTTCGGGTTCGCCAAGAAGAGAAGCCGTGTTTTTTCGGTGACCGCGGCGAGAAGCGCACCGACATCGGCGACGAGGTCATCCTCCTCCGCCTGCACAGGGACACAGCCCTCGGCCATCGCCGCGATCGGATAGTAGCTGAAACCATGCCGTGTCATGAGGACTTCATCACCTGGACTGGAATAGCTTCGGACCATGAGGCTTAGAAGTTCATCCGACCCCGCCCCGATGATCAATTGCTCTGCTGGCAGACCGTGGACCGCACTCAGTTTGTCGCGCAGCACCTGGGCATGGCCGTCCGGATAGCGATGTTGCGAGGAAGCAGCGTCCTTGAGGGCGTCGATTGCCGATGGCGCCGGGCCAAGGGCACTCTCGTTGGACGAAAGCTTATAGACCGCCTCACCCGACAATGTCGCTTTGCCGGGGACATAGGGTGAGATTGATTGAATACCGGGTCGCGGCGCAGGTCGTTGCATGATGTCCCTCTGCCCGAGGATGCAGGCATTGCCTAGTCGATCTCGTGTCGCTCTCTTTCCGCAGCAAGGCCTGCGGGACGGCGGGCGGGTGAAAGGAAAGGCCGCAAAACCTCGGCTTTGGTCCCCTGCACGGGCGCCGCCAATGACCGCCGCGCTTCGATCAACAACGCCCCAGCGACATTGGGAAGCGGCATGCCAAGGGGTTCAAGCCGCGACGCTGTTCTCTCCCAAAGCGGTGCCACGGGCGCAAGCCGCGGAACCGGAGGGAAATAGAGCGCCGATGCTTGCGCCGTCGGTGCGAAGAGCGAGCGATGAAGAAGGTTGATCAGCTGTCGGCGGGAGTAGGCCCGACCAGCCGCAAACACAGAATTCTCCACCAAGGTCCAAAAGCCGTGGCGGTTGGCCGTTACCACAATGACCCGTCCATCATCGGCGAGCACCCGCCAGGCTTCGCGCAGCGTTCGCTTGGGATCGGGCGCCTCTTCGAGACCGTGCATGATCACAAGCCGATCGATGGAGGCTTCGCGCAAGGGCCATCGGTCCTCGTCAACAAGCACTTCATTCATGGCCCCCAAGGGACCAGCGCCTGCGGGCACCATCGAAATATGCCGCTCGGCTTCTGGAAAGACACGCAGGATCGGTGCGGTGAAACCAAACCCGGCCAGCCGCAGGCCTCGCGCCTGGCCCCAGGCATCTTGGAGCTTCGCCATGAGGAGCTCCATGGCCACCAGACCCAGTCGAGAGCGATAAAAGTCGCTCAATTCCTCACTGCTCATCCGCACGCTGGGTTCTTATCCTTATCGCGGCTCGCGTTTCGCGCTATGGTCCCCATGTAGGAGAAGGAAGCGCATGATGCATCACCGCGGTCGTATCACGGTTCATCAATTCCCATGCTTGTCGGACAATTATGGCTTTCTTGTGCGCGACGGAGCGACAGGGACTGTTGCCAGCATTGATGCACCGGACGCCACGACGATTATTGCTGAGGCTGAAAGCCTTGGCTGGACAATCAATCTCGTCCTCAACACCCATTGGCACCCCGACCACGCCGGCGGGAACCGCGAGGTGGCTGATCGCTTTGGGGCGGAAATCATCGCCCCGATCGGTGAAGGTGACCGTATCCCGGAAAAAGACCGTCAAATCGATGACGGCAACACGGTGATGGTGGGCGAAACCGCGTTCAATGTTGTCGCTGTTCCCGGCCACACGTTGGGACACATCGCCTATCTGGTTCCCTCCGCCGCCACAGCTTTTGTTGGGGATACGCTTTTTTCCTTGGGTTGCGGACGGGTTTTTGAAGGAACGGCAGAGCAAATGTGGACGTCGCTTCTAAAGTTGCGCGCGTTGCCGGACGAAACGATGATTTTTTGCGCCCACGAATACACAAGCGCCAATGCTGCGTTTGCGGTCACGATCGAACCTGAAAACAAAGATCTCGCAGCCCGCGCCAAAGAGATCAGCAAGCTGAGGCTCATTGACCAGCCCACTGTCCCTGTTCTTCTTGGTACCGAGAAAAAGACCAATCCCTTCCTTCGCGCAGATGATCCGGGGGTCAAGGTTGCTCTTGCTCTTGCCAGCGCAGCCGACCACGAAGTGTTTGCTGAAATCCGGACACGGAAGGATAATTTCTGAGCGCGCATGACCTCGCAGAGCAGCACGGACTGCTTCCCCATCCTTTCGAAGGCTACGCCCGAGAGATCTCGTCGAGCCCGGGTGCTCACCGCACCTATCTTCAGGCGCTCGGCGCCACCGATGAAGCCGGTTGGCACAAGATCGATGCTGCGACGAGGTATGTGTTGGAAGAAGGCGGGCCGCTCGTCATTAGCATCAGTCCCGATGACATCCATGCAGCCAGCCATCGATTGATGGCGCCTGGCCATCGCCTGGATCTCGCGCCCGGGTGTGCGCGGACGCTGAGTTGCCTTGGGGTGTCGGTTCTTTTCCGCGTCAGCCTTACGCCAGATATCGCTTTGACGGAACGGATCCTCATGCCAGATGACTGGTTCCCGCCGGGAGGCGCAGCGCCGAGGACGACGACGTGACGAACGAGACTTGGTCCGAACTTCCTCGGGTTCAGCAGGCCGCCACAATCTTGGGGCTGAGCGGACTTCTTCCTTTTTGGGCGCTACCAACAGCCCATTTGTTCGGTGCCGATCTGATCGATCCCGTCGCCCAAATCATTGCTCTTTACGGCGCTGTTATTTGCTCGTTCATGGGCGGCGCGCGATGGGGCCTGGCCATGCGCACCCCCGAAAGGGGAGCCTTTGCGGGGCTGCTTGGCTCTGTGATGCCGCCTCTCCTGGCGTGGGCTTTGGTGGGATCCAGTGTGGTGGGGGCAGGTGTTCTCCAAGACCCCTTGAAACAACTTGTGCTGATCGCCGCTCTTTTGGGCTTTCAACTCATCGAGGATTGGCGGTCCGCGGGCAAACAATTGCTATCGACCTGGTATCTTAAGCTGCGCATGGTCCTGGTGGCGGGCGCCACCACACCTATTTTCCTTGCACTGATTGTTTCCAGTTTTATGCGTTAACGCATCCAAGAGGGCGGCGGCGCATCCGAGCGTAAGCTCCTCCGCGGCACTTCATAGACGCGCCCCTGACCGCACAAAAAGGTCCGGTAATTGCGGGCAACCACGCCGTGAAACGCCGAATCGAGAACATTGAGCCCACCGGTAAAGGCGCCAAAAGCTGGCATCACCAAGCGGTCCCCATCGGTCACAAAGGCGGGACGACGAACACCGCGGCCGTTCTTTTGTGCCACGGCACAAGGGTGCAGATGGCCCGCAACGTTCCAGTCCGCATGGTCCCCGGGCTCATGGACAAAATTGAGACCCGCGATGTCAGCAACGGCTTTCGCCTGGCCGCCGAACCGTCGCGGCGGCAGCGGATCGTGGTTGCCGAGAATCCAGACCCATTCCGCAGCGGCGCACAACCCCTCAAGCCGCGAAGCATCCGCTTCATCCATGCGGGCCTCTGCCCCAAGGTCATGAAACGCATCCCCCAAGGAGACAACAACCCTGGGTTGGCAAAGACGCATCAAACGCTCGAGCGTATCGAGCGTCGCACGGGTATCGTAGGGCGGCAAAAACTGCCCCTTTTGGGCAAAATGCGAGCCCTTCTCAAAGTGCAGATCCGAGACAACGAGCACGCGCTCATGCGGCAACCAAAGGGCTCCGGAACAATCGAAAATGGCCGCAACGCCTTTAATCGTCAGGCTTTCAGGCAAAGCAGCAATGGTCGCTAAAGCACCCATTAAACCAGCTTACCGCGATCTGATGATGCGGGGAAGAAAATGACACGAATGGGGAGAACTCATGCGCGAGCCCGCATGTTTGCTGCCGATTAAGGTCTTTGCCCTAGCCTCTCTTGTGATCTTCGAGGACAGACCATGAACAGAGGCTCCAACTTGGCACCATCGGACGCAAATGGTATTCCGAGCGATCAGCTGTTCAATGCAGCCAGTCAACTTCTCGTTGCAACACGGCGACAACAGAGCCGGACCGACCGTCTTTATGCGAACGAGCTGGCAATGCAGCTCATCGCTGCGATGGATGACAAGGCGTTGGTGAAAACAGCCGAGCTGATCGGCAAAATGGCCGAGGCGCCTGAAGAATTGCAGCGCGCCATTGCTTTCACATCGCTGTCTGGCGCTGAAGTCATCCTATCCAGCCGACACACGGGTGATGCTGTGCTCATGGAAGCGGTGTCCAAAGACATCGCCTATCGCCGCATCATCGCAAGGCGCCCATCGCTATCCGAGCCTGTGGTGAACCGCCTCCTGTTCCATGAAGAGCCAGAGATTGAAAACGTCCTCCTTCCGCGGGCTGACGTTCCAATCTCAAAGAACCGCATGGCCCGGCTCGTCAACCGCGCTTCGAGCCGCGTGGGATTGGCGACCATGTTGACCAATCGCTCCGACCTTAATGCTAGGCTCAGCCTTCGTCTCTTCTGGGCGCTCGGCACCGATGGCCGGCGGGCGGTCCTTGAAAAATTCAACGTCGACCCAGCTTTTGCAGCCGACGTCTTCACCCAAGTGCTCGGCACAAAAATCGAGGCTTATGGAGACCAGCCGCTGGCAAAGATGGCCAGATTGATCACGCGCGCCCAGGCCTTTGAAAAGGTGGGACGGTCACGCCGCAACGGCGCACAATACGACCAACTTTTGCTCTCGATGCGGAAGGATAACTCGAACGCGGTGGTGAAAGATGCGGCGCGGGAAGGCCTCATCAGCGAGCTTCTTGCGTCGCGCATCATCAATGATGCAGGGGGTGAGCCGTTGACCGTGTTCGCAGCAGCACTGAATGTCTCCGAAAAGGGGTTTGCGAAAATGCTCTCGGAACGTCCTGGATCGCGGATCGGATTGCCCGCGCTGAGCGGTAAAGACCGCAAGCGTCTCGAGAAGGTTTTTCAAAACCTCGGCCCCGCTGCGGCTGGTGCTATTCTCAGCTATTGGGATATCGATCTGAGTGAGGAGCGCCTTGATTTGCCCTCTGCGTCGACAGAAGGTGATATGGCGAGTATCGAAAAGCGTCTTCGCGATGCTTTTGATACGGATGACAAGAACCAGAACACCGCCAGCGATGCCTTGACCGATGCACAAGACACCGACGAAACGCCGCATTCGGCTCGCGGCTAAAGTTCCCGGAAGTGTTTGGACAATTTAAGTCTTTGCCCCTGGTAATGGGACGCATGGCCGGAGCCATAGAGACGCTCTGGACGTGCTGATAAGTGTTCAAAGCCTAAGCGCGCCACTCTTTGTCCGTGCTCCAGAATAAAAGGCGCGTCAAAGCCGCGGACCTCAAGCACCGCTCTGCTCGGCGATTCAATGCCAAATCCAGGATCGAAAAATCCAGCATAATGGGCACGGAAAGCGCCGATCTCAGGGTCGATCGCCACCATTTCAGCGGCGAGGTCCTCGGGGACATGGATCTCTTCGCGGCTCGCTAAAATATAGAATTCATCAGGATCAAGAATAAGAAAGCCATCATCGGGCGCTGCGATGGGTTCAAAATAGGCGTGGGGTTCAAGAACGTCCCGTTTGTCCACATCGACCAAGCCCACATGCCGCCTGGCGCGCCACCCAGCCACGGGCCCTAATTCTGGCGACAGATCAACGCTCAAGTTGAGCCCTTGTGCAATATGATGATCCGGACCCAGCACAGCCGATAAATCAGCGTCGCTCAACGTCGTCTCGCCGCGCCGAACCCTTAGCTGATTGAGCGACGAGCCCTCACGCACAAGAATGGAAAACGTCCGGGGGCAGACTTCGGCGTAAAGCGGCCCATGATACCCCGCTGGGACACGCTCATAGGCATCATTGCACTCAGCCAGGAGGCGGACAAAGACATCAATTCTGCCCGTCGAGCTTTTGGGATTGGCGGTGGCAGAGAGCGCGCTCGGTAAAGCCAGGCTTTCGCGCAGTTTCACGATATAGACGCATCCGCGTTCAAGCACGGTGTCGGAGGTGAGATCGAGCTCATGCAGCGACAGCGCGCTTAACCGGTCCTCCATGCTCTTTTCGGCGTTCGGCAAAAAACCCGCTCGCACACGCCAGGCCTTGGCGCCAAGCGTCAAGTCGAGGCTGGCTGGCTGCAGCTGTGTGGGACCAAGCGCTGCTTTAATCACGCCTGTTTCCACAAGCTCCTTCAGCCCTTCCGCGCTCAGCACACCTTGCTTGTGATCCATGCCGACTCCCTGATGGATAGAACGCAACGCATCGCGCGATGGCGGGCTCTGGTCAACGGGGTCGAGCCCCGGTAGAAGATCACGCTGGAGAAGAGAAGGAGACATCGGACCATGTTCGAAGACTTTGAAGACTTTGAAGAGATGTTCTCCGAAGCTGTGACCGATGGTATTCGGGTGCGGGTGTCTTCTGACTATCTCGAGGATGAGTCCGAACCTGATGAGGGCCGGTTCTTTTGGTCCTACACGGTCCGGATCGATAATGATTCCGCCAAGGTCGTCACCCTTCGTCGCCGCACATGGCATATTGCCGACAGCGCAGGCCAGAACTTCGTGGTCGAGGGCGAGGGTGTGGTGGGCGAGCAACCCGTGCTGCGGCCCGGCGACGCTTTTGAGTACACCTCAGCAACGCCGCTGAACGCGCCGTCGGGCATGATGTTTGGCGCCTATCTGATGAACGGGGAGGACGGCGAGATGTTTGAAGCAGCGATCCCGCCCTTCAGCCTTGATAGTCCCCACGACCTTCGCCGGATGAGCTGACCAGCCCCCACTGAGGCTCTTTTTGCGCATCGGATCCGCCGACCAGCGCGCCCACGCTTGCAGGTTAGTCGTGCCCGGCACCCGCGTGACGGTAAAGAACAAGGGGCGCGAACCCCAAACCAATCAGCACCCCATAGTAAAGGCTCACTGGGATGACCGCCATCACATTGGCAAGGAACAATCCACCAAAAAGGACCACGTGCCCCAGAACACCCCACCCGATCGCCGCAATGATCATGGAGCGAGTGGCCTTACCACTTTTAGACAGCGCACGGAAATACACGATCACCAGTGGCAGAAAGATCACCAAACCGGTCAGCAGTCCTGAATTGTAGCTGAACGTGCGAAGCGCCACCATGACATGGGCAAAACCATTCATAGCCATGATGCCCGCCATCGCCATGGACGGAAAAACCAACCTGGGGCTGGCCCAGATCGCCACCAAAGCCGTCGCCCACACCGTCCCCGTGTTGATGTAGAAAATAGCTTCGCGGGTCATGATTCCGTATTTGTCCTCACCCAGAACAGCTGCGATAAGGCTGTTGAGTTCATGGAGGAGCGGGTAGGTTTCACCCAGAAGATTAATCCAATGCTCTTCATACTGATGGATAAAATACGCAGCGGCGAAGAGCATCGCCATAAAAGTAACGTCCTCAAACATCGGTCCACTGGACCGCTCCCGAAACTTGAAAGCGAGGAAAACGACGATGGGCGCCATATACGTCCCAATCTTCATCCAATGGAACGCCAAGAACTCCAATTGCCCCAACGGCGCCCACAGCATCGCCATGAATGCCAGAAGAAGAGCCAACTGAGCCAGTCGCGATGCGTTGTTGGTCACCTGCATATTAGAGCCCTAACCATACCACATGGTACTATTCGTACCATCAAGCCGCAAGAAGTCCCAGGACCTTCGATGCTGCTGCATCGTCATCAATGGTCAGAACCACGGCCGCAACACAGCCGGTGCGGTGCAGCTTGAAGGATCCAGATGAGCCAAAAGCGGCATGGTGGCGTTTGAATGGCTGCCAAGCTATAGCCCCTTAAAAAGAGACAGAGGATTGTCTTGCGGTGACCCCACGACCTGAAAAATCCTGTGCAGGAACAAGGCTCATCTCGCGTTTGATGAAACGCTGCGCTTGTCTGAGTGCGCCGTCCTGTGCGCCGCGATGGCAAGATCGAAACTAATCTTTATACTGTTTTTCTTCCGCATCATTGTCATTATTAAACAAAACCATCGGCCCTCACCATGACCAACCCCACCCAGCGTGTCTTTTCTGGCGTGCAGCCCACCGGCAATTTGCATCTTGGCAATTACCTGGGCGCGATCTCGAAATTCGTCGCAATGCAGCACACCCATGAATCGATTTTCTGCATCGTCGATCTGCACGCCATCACCGTTCCGCAAGACCCCAAAGAGCTCAAAGCGCAAACGCGAGAGATCGCCGCTGCCTATATCGCCTCTGGCATCGACCCGGAAAAGGCGATCATCTTTCACCAGTCGTCGGTGACAGCGCATGCAGAGCTTGCCTGGATCCTTTCCTGCGTTGGCCGGATGGGATGGCTCAATCGGATGACCCAGTTCAAGGATAAGGCGGGTAAGGACAAAGAAAAAGCCTCGGTCGGGCTCTTCACCTACCCTATCCTGATGGCGGCTGACATCATCGGGTATAAGGCCACCCACGTCCCCGTGGGCGAGGATCAAAAACAGCACCTTGAGCTGGCGCGCGACATCGCCGCCAAGTTTAACAATGATTTTGATGCGGAGGGTTTCTTTCCCCTCCCTGAACCGATGATCCAAGGCGCAGGCACGCGGGTCATGTCGCTTCGAGACGGGACTGCAAAAATGTCCAAATCAGACCCATCAGATCTGAGCCGGATTAACTTGACCGACGACGCCGACACGATTGCAAAGAAGTTCAAGAAAGCAAAATCGGATCCTGATGCTCTGCCGTCGGAAGAAGAAGGCCTCGAAGGCAGACCCGAGGCACGCAACCTCGTGGATATCTACGCCGCTCTTGCGGGCAAGGAAAGATCGTCCGTGCTCAGTGAGTTCGGTGGACAGGGTTTTGGCACGCTGAAACCACGTCTTGCTGAGCTGGCGGTGGAGAAGCTTAGCCCGATTTCCGAGGAGATGCGCCGCTTATCGGGCGACGCGGCGCATCTCGACGCCATCCTGGTCGGGGGGACCACCAGGGCGGACGCCATAGCCGCGCCTATTTTGCGCGACGTGAAAGAGATCGTCGGGTTTCTTCCCGCGACCGTAAGCTCTTAATTTCCCCGGCGGTTCCGGAAGCGCTGTCGGCGATCGCCGCGTTGTTCCCGTCCCGCTTCGAGCTCGTCGCGAGACAGAAGATCATCGTCGTCGGTATCGATCCGATCAAAGCGCGCCTGGGACAACGCATCGAACTCATCAAACGAAATGATGCCGTCACCATTTGCATCAAGGCGATCGAAACTGCGTTGGGATTGGGCGCTGACCTCGCTGCGGCTGATGTAACCATCACCATCCGTGTCCCGGCCAATCGCCCCTTCTGGCGGCTCTTGAGCAAAAGCGGCGCCAACAAGAGATGCAAGCGCTGCAGCACTGATCGAAACGATCGTCTCTTTCATCGAGAATTCCTTTCTGATGGCGGCCGACCATGTCTCCGGCCACCTGGCCGGGAAACAACCACAACTGGCGATGACAAAATACTGGGTCAGCGTCACGAAGTGTATCGAACGGTCAAAACGCTTGACCTGTGACGCTTTGATTGCCTGGTTCGGTGGTCCTATGACCGTTTGATGGACACACAACCAACCGATCTGATCGCCAGAACACAGCGCGCCTCAAAAGGCCGGCGTCCTCTTAAGGGTTGGCACGTTATCTTGATGGGAACCTTAGCCCTCACGGGGCTCGCCGCAGCGGTGAGCAGCGGGTTTTTGACCACACGGGAAGGCGTGATCATCGCCGCCTTTATCGGGATAGCAGCAATTGCTTCCGCCTTGTCCTCCGTCAAGGCCGAGGCTGTGCCGTCCCTTATCGGCGAAGAGACAGAGGACATCCGCCGATTAAAACGCGTTGGGCTGCTTCTCAACGCGCTTCCTCAACCTGTTCTTCTCCTCAATAGCGCAGACCAAGTTGAAACATCGAACAAGGCCAGCGCTGATGTGTTTGGTGATCACGTGGACGGCTCTCCGATTGCGGGTTTAATCCGTGCCCCGCAAGCCTTGGACCTGTTGCGCGAGGTGCGTCACCTTAAGGAGGCACGGGAGGTGGAGTTCACCCTGGCGGGGACGCCTGGGTTGGATGCTCTTTTCTACGCTGCGCCTCTTGATCCCGGACCAGAAACCGATGACCAGCAAATCGTTGTGATGATAAGGGACCGAACCGAACAAAAAAAGCTTGAACGCATGCGGACGGATTTTATTGCCAATGCAGGTCATGAGCTCCGCACCCCTCTTTCTTCGATCTTGGGCTTTATTGAAACGCTCCGTGGACATGCAAAAGACGATCCGGACGCGCGCGAACGGTTCTTGGGTATCATGCATGCCCAAACCGAGCGGATGCTGCGTTTGGTCCAAGACCTGGTGAGCCTCTCCGCCTTGGAGCTGAACGAACGACGCCTACCGGAGGATCGCGTTGACCTCAAAGACGTCGCCATCACCGTGCATGATATGATGGAGCCGGTTGCTGCGTCCGCGGGCAGCACGCTCTTAGAGGTGAAAGGGCCTGACCTGATCATGCTCACGGGCGATCGGGATCAGCTTATTCAGGTCATGCAAAACCTCACGGACAACGCGTTGAAATATGGCCTCTCATCGGAAGACGGGTTGGCGCACGTGCAGATGAGCGTGGGACGCGGTCCTGATACCGTTTGGCAGGACGCCGACCGCAGCGGGGACAGTCCTGAACAGATCGCCGTTCGTGCGGGCTGCCGAACGGATGACTTGGTCTATTTGCGTATTCAAGACGAGGGACAAGGAATTGAAAAAACCGACCTTCCTCGACTGACCGAACGCTTTTACAGAATTGATGCGGAGCGAAGCCGCTCGCGCGGCGGCACGGGTCTTGGACTTGCCATCGTGAAGCACATTGTGGGCCGACATCGCGGAGGAATTTTGGTCGAATCATCGCGATCTAAGGGATCGGCCTTCACATGTTACTTCCCACCGTCTAAGACTGCTGATCCGAATCTAACGGAGTAATGGCAAATCCCTGGTCTCGAAGACGCGAAAATGCGGAAAACACCCCCCAAATCTTCGAAACTTTACAAGAATTTGTCACACAAATCAGGCATCACGATCCGCCAAAGGAGCAGGACATGCCATTCGGCATCTTGAAACAGCAAGCTGACCGCATCGAAAAACTCGATGTTGCGCTGGCCACCATGGGTGGACTGGTGGAGCAGCAGCTGACCGATGCCCTCTCGGCGTTTGAGCACCGGGATGCTGAATTGGCGCGCGAAGTGAACATGCGCGACATGGAGACGGACCGCTACGAGCGGCAGATCGAGCACTTGGTGGCGGAGCTTTTCCGAGAACGGCGCCGATCGTCTGCCGAAATCCGTCGCATGATGGCCGCCGTTCGCATCGCATCAGAAATGGAACGGATTGGGGACCTGGCCAAGAACATCGCCCGCCGATCCATCGTGATCGCCGAGGCGGATGATGACGGTGAGCATTCCAAGCATGCTGGCGTTGGCCGAATGGGTAAAATCGCCCTTCGGCAGTTCTCTGAGGCGCTCGATGCACTCTTCCGCCGCAACGCGGATGCGGCGCGCGCTGTGCGCAATGCGGATGACCAAGTCGACGATATTTATAACTCGGTGTTCCGTGAACTGTTGACGCTCATGACGCGTGTTCCTCAGCTCGCGTCGACGGGAACGCATCTGATCTTCGTCGCCAAGAATTTCGAACGCATTGGCGACCACGCGACCAACATCGCGGAACGCGTGCACTTTGCCTTGACCGGCGAAGAGTTGCCGCCCGAACGGATCAAGACAGATGTCACCACATCTCTCGTGGCTGCGGAGTGAGCTATGCCGAGCAAGCATGTTCTTGTTGTCGAAGATGATGATGCGATTAGAACACTGATCGAATACAATCTGAGCAAGGAAGGCTTCGCCATTCTCACGGCACGAGATGGCGAAGAGGCGCTTCTTAAAGTCGAAGAGGCAAAGCCCGACCTTGTCGTCCTTGATTGGATGCTGCCGAGTGTATCGGGGATTGAGGTGTGTCGGCGTCTGCGCAACAAGCAAGCCACACGCGCCCTACCAATCATCATGCTCACGGCGCGGGCGGAAGAAACTGATCGAGTTCGCGGGCTTGAGACCGGTGCAGACGATTATGTCGTCAAGCCTTTCTCCATGGAGGAACTCGCCGCACGCATTCGTGCTGTGCTTCGCCGTGCTCGGCCAAACCTGGTCTCCGACACCGTGTCCTGCGGCGACATCGAGGTCGATCGCACCGCCCACCGGGTCCGCCGTTCGGGGCAAGAGGTCCATCTTGGTCCAACAGAGTTCCGCCTGCTCGACCATTTAATGCAGAACCCAGGCCGGGTGTTCAGCCGCGAGCAATTGCTCAACGCGGTCTGGGGGTCCGACGTTTTCGTTGAGGCGCGCACGGTCGATGTGCATATTGGTCGCCTACGGAAAGCTCTTGGTAAAGACGGTGACCGTAACCCTATTCGCACCGTCCGCTCCGCTGGCTATTCCTTAGAGGGTGTCTCGACACAGCAGCACGCCAACTAATCAGCGCGATCCGGCAGAACCGCTAAGCTTGCGGTCACATCACTCTTTTCTCTGACAGGACAGGACCAAACCAGGCCCGCTATCAAGGGATAGCCTCTGGAGCCGTGTGACTTCAGGCGGCGCCTTCGTTGCTGGCTTCTTTTTTCAGCACCCATACCGTCAACACCACGCCCAGCACCGTTCCTGAGAAGATGAAGACACCAGCAATGTCGATCCGCCCAATCATGAACGTCGCAAAGAGCGCTCCGAGGTCTGCGCATCCGATGACCACGGCAGCAACGATCAACGCCACGCGGCTCTGGCGAAAACCAATCAAAAACGAACAAGCCAGCGCCACAACCCCGAACCAAAACAGGTTGAAGCCGTGTTGGCCAAAAGTCACCGATATTGCGGCAACCTCAAGCGCATGTTCGCGCATCAGCATGTCCGGATCTGTTTTTGGGAACAAGAACTTGATCGAAGACAGATCAGCAGCGATGGCACTCTGCATCATCATGAGCCCAGGGATGATATGGAGGACCGACCACGCCAGCCACAAGACAGAAACAATCAATGTCAGTGTTCGCGTGTTCATCGATCCGACTACCATTCATGAGAGCATCAAACTTTGAGGCCCATTTGGGTTTATCCAAAGGGTCTAGCGCACCCAAAAACTCGGGACAAACAGCACGAGCACCGTGAAGAGCTCAAGGCGACCCAGCAGCATCGCCGCGGACAAGAGCCATTTGGCGCCCTCGGGCAAGCTTCCATAATTGCCCGCGGGTCCAACGATATCACCAAGGCCCGGCCCCACATTGGCAATGGCGGAACCCGCCGCCGAAAGCGCCGTTACCGGATCAAGTTCAAACAGCGACAAACCCACCGCCACGGTCGCAAAGACAGCGAAATAGATAAAGAAGAACGTCAGCACAGACCGGAACACGCTGTTATCGAGCGGTCGTCCGTTATAACGGGCGACGGTCACCCGATGGGGATGGGCGAGCTTCTGGGTGTAGACAGACAAAGCTGCCAGCGCGACTTGGAGGCGAAAGACCTTCAGCCCGCATGACGTGCTCCCGGCGCACCCTCCCAAAAACATCACACAGAAAAAGACGCCCAAGGCGAACGGGCCCCAGGCATTGTAATCGGTGCTGGCATAGCCTGTCCCCGTCATGATCGAGACAATATTGAACGACGAGAAGCGCAGCGCCTCCACCAACTCATAGTCAAGCGCGAAGAACATGCGAATAGTCATGAGGCTGATGAAAAAGACAACAAGCCCCAAAAAGAACCGCACTTGGCTGTCCTCTAAGATGGCTCCTTTGCCGCGCAGCACGAGAAGGTAGAGACCGAACGGCAAAGAACCAGCGATCATGAAAACCACCGCCACGATGTCGATCGGACCATTGATCGCCGCGCTATCGAGAAAATAGCCAAAAGATGCATCCTTGGTCGAAAAACCGCCCGTCGCCACGGTGGTCATGGCATGGTTGAGCGCATCAAACGCCTCCATACCAAAGAACCAATAGGCGAAAAAACAAAGCGCCGTCATCGCCACATAAAGGCCAAAGACCGCCGCTGCGAGATCATCAGCACCAGGCAGGATTTTGTCGGACTTGTCAGAACTCTCGAGACGAAAGAGCTGCATCCCGCCAATCGACAGAAATGGCAAAACGGCGATGGCCATGATCACCACCCCAATGCCGCCAAACCATTGCAGCATTGACCGCCAAAGCAAAAGGCCCGCAGGCTGATCATCAAGTCCAGTCATCACCGTGGCGCCGGTGGTGGTCAGCGCGGACATCGCCTCAAAAAAAGCATCCGTGGGGCTCATGCCGTTGGGCCCCACGCCCAAGGGAAGTGCGGCGCCAACCGCTAAGGCAAGCCAGCTCGCCGTTGTGATCAAAAATCCTTGCCTGGTCGAAAGACGCTCGACCTTTCCGCGACAAGACAGAGCCAAACCGCCGCCGAACACCATCAGCACGACCGCTGACGCCACAAATGCATGCGTGCTGAACCGCGCCTCCTCGCGACCGTCCAACACATTCGCGGCGATGGGCACCACCATGGATGCGCCAAGAACCGCCACGAACAGGCCAATCACCAAGAAAACTGGACGAAAATCGCGCATCAATCGGGTCCGTTAGGCGCAATCAACGCCGCACGAAAGCGTCCGCTGTCTGCTCAAAAGGAGATATAGGTCTGCGGATTGACGCTTTTGCCGTTCTGGCGAATCTCAAAATGAAGGTGGTGGCCTGAAGCACGGCCTGACTTACCCACCCGGCCAATCCGCTGCCCGCGTTTCACCGAACGACCTTTTCGGGTGGTGTAGCTTGATAGATGCGCGTAATAGGTGTGCTCACCGCGTCCGTGGTCGATGATAACAAGACGCCCAAACCCTTTTCTTCGACCACGATAGATAACTTTGCCCGCCTTCGCGGCTCGCACCTCGGTGCCGCGCGGCGCCGCAAGATCGATCCCATGATGGAACCCACTGCTCCTAAAGCCATAGGTCGACGTCACCTTGCCGCTGGGAACGGGGTCAATAAACACGTTTGGCGGCTTGGATGCGCATGATGCAGCGGCCAAAACAGCAATTAAACCAATTATTTGCCAGACAAAACGCTTGGTCAGATGACCGCGACGTAAAGAAAAAGAGATCATGTGACTTTGGTCCCTCAGACAAGCAACGCGATGGAAAGAATACCTGTCCAGAGTTTGTGGTGAGTGAACGTCACCAACTGGTAGCAGCCGTCCCATGACAATTTTTGAACTCCTGATCCTCGCATTGATCCAGGGCATCACGGAATTCATTCCCGTTTCGTCGTCGGCGCACCTTATCTTACCATCTGCTTTGCTTGACGGCTTCAAGGACCAAGGGCCGATGATCGACGCAGCGGCCCATGCAGGAACGCTGATCGCTGTGATGGTCTATTTTCGGCGCGATGTTGCCAGCATGTTGACCGGTCTCAAGGACTTTGCAGAACAAAGACCAGGACCTGCCCGTCAGCAATTCGAAGTCCTGGTGATCGCAACCGTTCCGTTCTTGATTGCCGGTGCGTCGGTGGCTTTTTTCGATCTCACGCCCATTCTGCGCAACCCCGTGATCATAGGACTGGCAAGCATCGTCTTTGGGCTCGTGCTTTATGTGGCCGATAAGCAGCCTGAGACGGTGCGGGGCGATGTCTCATCGCCGAAGCAGGCATTGATCATCGGTCTTGCCCAGTGCCTTGCGCTCATTCCAGGCACGTCGCGGTCGGGGATCACCATCACGGCGAGCCGTTACCTGGGCTACACCCGCAAGGATGCTGCACGTTTTTCGATGCTGCTGGCGATCCCCACCCTTTCGGCCATGGGGCTTTATGCCTTTCTGGATTTGGCGAGGGCTGACGAGCGGGGCAGCTTGCTGGCTGGCTTGGTCATCGCGCTTTTTTCGTGCGTCGCTGCGTTGATCACCATTTCAGTCTTTTTGAAGGCCACGGAACGGTTTTCTTTTGCCCCTTTTGTCATCTATCGCGTGGTGTTGGGGGTGGTTGTTCTCGCGCTTGTCATGTGACCAGCGTTGTCGACTGTCATCGTAGTGTTATCTTAGCACTGAAAGGGCACGTTATGTGCTCTACTGGGTTTTGGTGGTGGGCCTCGAACGGGCCTTAAGGAATTGTTCACCGGCTGGGTAAACCATTGAAGCGGTTCTGTTCTTCAACAGAGCTTTAGCTTCGTTCGGATCCTTTTGGTCGGAGGGAGATCGATAATGTCCATGGCTGATACGGAAATTCCCACGGGACGCGATTGTTATGTGCGGGAAGTGCTCGCTCGCGATGTGCGCGACGACATCGAGCGCGAATTGGACGCCAAGTACGCGTTCGATGATGACAGCGTTCTTTACGCGCTTTGCGATGCTGATGGCGAAAGGATCGCGCTGATGAGCGATCGTGAGATCGCCTTTGCTGCCGCACGCCAACACGAAATGGTCCCGCACAGCGTTCACTAGATAATGATTGTGCGGTTTAGGCGGCTTCCGCGTCGCTTTCTGAAACGAGCGCCGCGTAAGCTGCGTCAACATTCGTCGCCCCGCGCAACGAATCAAGCACGCCAGGTGTTTTGAGCGTCCGGGCCACGCGCGACAAAGCCTTTAAATGATTAGAGTTGTCCGCGTCAGGCGCGAGCAAAAGAAAGACCAAGTCCACGGGATCACCGTCGACGGAATCAAAGCCAATCTTGTCCCGCAAGCGCACAAAAAGCCCCGAGAGGCCGCCCACCTCAACCCGGGCATGCGGAATGGCAATACCGCCGCCAACACCCGTCGTCCCAAGGCTCTCCCGATCCATCAACTTGTCGTGGACCAGCGACGCGTCGAGACCGAAATCCCTGGCCGCCAAACCACCCAGGGTCTCAAGGATCGACCGCTTGCAACTCGCAGCCACATCCAAATGAATGTGCTGCGGCTTAATAATTCCGCGCAAGCTCTTCGCCATGGCGACACATCTCACGCCGTCGATCGGCGCCCTTTCTGAATTCCCGTGGTGCTCCAGATGGTACACCACGAACCTCACGAAGACGTGTCTTGCGAAAGACGCGCCATTCGCGGTTCCCCAACCACGAGCCTGTCGCCCTAGGCCTGCTGTGATGAAAGGTCGAGGGTTCTAAGATTACGCTTTGGACGCGGCTTCGATCCAACCAATGTTGCCGTCATCCCGCCGGTGCACCACGCTAAGCGAGCCATTGCCTGCGTTTCGGAACACCACGACCGGCGCTTCGGTGAGATCAAGCTGCATCACGGCGTCCGTGACGGTCATTTGTCGCACCGATGTCGCGGCCTCCGCGATCACCAAAGGCGCAGCATCAGGATCTTCGCCGGTGTCCTGTGGTTCTTCGGCCCCATCGGGCGCCTGAATGACATAACTGTTGGCGATTTCAGCCGGCAAAGGCGTGCGATCTTTTGAATGATGGTCTTTCAGCCGACGCTTATACCGCCGCACGCGCTTTTCGAGTTTCTCCATGGCGTCGTCAAAGGCGCCATAGGCATCCTGTCCTTTGCCCGTGGCCGATAAAAAGACGCCTGAGGCCAAATGCACCGTCGCCTCCGTCGAGAGAAGAGAGCCGTCTTTACCGAAATTCACGGTCGCTTCGGCGCCGCGCTCGAAATACTTGTGCACACGGGTGTTCATGTTGTCGTGGACGTGCGTCTGGAGTGCCTCCCCCAGATCGATACCTTTCCCGGTGACTTGCACATCCATAGAACCTCCTCACTGCGAACCAGCGTTATTTATAGGACCAAGGTCCTAGCCCAGCTGAGCTTCCGCTTCTACAGGGCCCGACGGGCTGCCCGCTTTCGCTCAACAGAGGATGGAATATCGAGGCTCTGCCGGTACTTAGCGATTGTCCGGCGCGCAATAGCTATATCCAGCTTTGCCAGCTCTTCCACCAGCTGATCATCGGACAAAGGCGCGGTGGGTTCTTCCTTGCCAATCATTTCTTTGATCAGATGACGGACACTTTCGGCCGAGTATTCTTGATCACCATCCGATGACGGAATAGCGGCGGTGAAAAAATACTTCATCTCAAACACACCGCGCGGTGTGTGCATGTACTTGTTCGTGGTCACCCGGCTGACGGTGCTTTCATGCATGTCGATGGCTTCTGCCACCGTTTTAAGATTAAGCGGCCGAAGGTGGCGAATACCGTGGGCGAAAAAAGAGTCCTGATAGGACACGATGGCGCTTGAGACCTTTAAGATCGTCCGTGCCCGTTGGTCAAGAGAACGCACCAACCAATTGGCATCAGCAATCTGGTTTTGCAAAAATGACTTGCTGTCGTCGCTCTGCTTTTCGGCTGAAAGCTCCGTGTAATATGTTTCATTGGCGATCACGCGCGGCAGAGTCTCGCTGTTCAGTTCAACCTTCCATCCGCCGTCTGCACTTTCTGCCACATAAACGTCAGGCACCACCACTTGAACAGGGTCAGATCCATAAACCAAGCCTGGCTTGGGGTTGAGGCGCTTGATCGCAGCGACAGCGTGACGAAGTTCAGCATCGTCCATCCCCGTCAGCCGCTTCAGTTCAGGGATTTTATGATGACCAAGAAGAGCGAGATTGTTGAGAAACGCCTGCATTTGGGCGGAAAGCTCGCCTTGGTCTTCAAGCTGAATGCTCAAACACTCCGCAAGGGAACGAGCGCCGACACCTGCGGGTTCAAAACTCTGAACAATGCGAAGGACTGATTCGACATCCGCTACGGGACACCCCAGACGTTCAGCCACCGTATCAAGCGGTGTGTGCAGATAACCACTGTCTTCGATAAGATCGACCAGATAACGGCCTATGCCGAGCTGCACTTGGTCACGTATACTGATGAGAAGCTGCTCGCCGAGCACCTCGCGAAGTGTTTTCGCCTCACTGACATTAGCAGCAGCGTCAAAGTCGCCGCCACCGCCAAGCTGGCTGGCGACCTCTTTGATGCGTTCTTTGGGAGCAGGAGGCCCGTCGTCACTGCCGTCGACGGGGCGCTCTGGTAACGCATCCGCTGCCCCTTCAGAAGAGGAAGCCTCAGGCGTCGATGGGGCTTCGCCGTCGGCGTTTTCACCGCGCTCAAGGAACGGATTTTCGAGCAGTTTCTCCTCGACATAGGCTGCCAGTTCGAGATTGGACAGCTGCAGCAGCTTGATCGCCTGCTGCAATTGCGGCGTCATCGTCAGCTGCTGGCTTTGCCGTGCCTCTAGGCGGCCGGTCATGCTCATGCGCTTGGTCCCATCCTGTTGTCGCGGGCGGCCTTGATCGGCACCCCCATCCCGCGTCATCAGACGTTAAGGGCCATACGTTTCGCCTAAGTATACACGACGGACATCTTCGTTAGTGACCACACCTTCTGCGCTACCCTCGAAGAGAACCTCGCCTTGATGGATCACGCTGGCTCGGTCGATAATATCAAGCGTATCCCGCACGTTATGGTCGGTAATCAGCACGCCGAGGCCGCGCTCTCGAAGCTGGGAAACAAGCTCTTTGATATCGGCGATGGCGAGCGGGTCGATCCCGGCAAAGGGCTCATCGAGCAGCATGAAATCTGGGCTGGTGGCGAGCGCCCGTGCAATTTCTAAACGGCGACGCTCGCCGCCTGATAAAGCCGTGGCCATCGACGAACGGACATGCGTGATGGAGAACTCTTCGAGGAGCTCCTCCACCACCTCCCGCCGCTTGGCCCGCTCTGGCCAGGCTAGCTCAGCGACGGCCTCAATATTTTGCTCAACGGTCAGGCCGCGAAAGATCGATGCCTCTTGCGGAAGATAGCCAAGACCGAGGCGTGCCCGTTGGTACATCGGCAATGCTGTGACGTCGTATCCATCGATGGTGATCGAGCCGCCATCGGCCTGGACAAGGCCCATCACCATGTAAAAACAGGTGGTCTTGCCCGCGCCATTGGGTCCCAAAAGACCGACAACCTCGCCGCGGTTTACTTGGAAATTCACGTGATTGACGACGCGCCGTCGACGATAGGATTTTTGCAGGTTCTGCGCGACAAGCCCGAGATTTTGGTTCGGAACCTTGGTTGCCTTATCGGCATTGGCGGCGACGCTTCCTTCCATCAGCTCGCGTCCTGCCCCGCAAAAAGACCGCGCACCCGGCCCCCAGGCTCGGTGGACATCACCATCGCCCCCGTGAGCGTGTTGTAGGTGAGCTTATCGGCGGTGGCGACTTGCGGGCCTTGCAGCACCACGACGCTGCCCGTGACCGTCAGCGTGTTGCTGGTCGAAACAAAGAGCGCGTGATCACCGGCAAGGGCGTCGCCCTGGATATTCGCGTAACGCACACTGCCCGTGGCCTCGATGCTCGCGATTTCGCCGGTTTCTTCATCGAGCGACACGATCATCTTGTCAGCGGTGAGCACAACACCAGGCTGTGACACGCGGACTGAGCCATCACCTATCCAGGTGAGGCCAGCATCGGTGCGTTCCACCCGGTCAGCATCGATTTCGGAAGGTTTTTCTGGGTCGAACCCTACCCCGTCCTGGGCCGCAGCATGGCCGCACAAAAAGGCCAGGGCCAAGAAAAGACGGACGATACCGGCCACCTGCCTTTACTCCTCTATCCCCACCGATGGCTTCGGCTGGAGGCGGATTTTGACGCCTCCTTCGAGCACCAAGCGATCCTCGGTTTGATACATGATGGCCTTGTCGGCCCGAACTGTGCCCGTCTCGCCCTCTCCGTTCACCTCAGCGGCGGAGGTGACGATTTGGCGATCAAGATCGACCTCCGCTGCATCCGTGACCAAGATAAAGGTCTCTCCATCTTCACTCTGCTGCTCGAGTTCGACATCGCGGGTGAGATCCATGCGGCGCGCGGCGCGATCATAGACGCCATCCTGGGCACGCACGAGGACGGTGTCGCCCGCTTGGCTCAACCGCCGAGCCTCAGGTTGATCGAGGCCAATGAGATCGGGATCCGACGCTGCCCGGGTTGCGGACGTGGCCGCCACTTGGAACGGTTGGCCGTTGAGGTCCTCACCATAATAGCGCGGCCGGGCCAGGTTCGCTTCCCCATCAGTGACGTTAAACGTCGAGAATTGCAAAAGAAATGCTCGGTCCACGCGCGGCGGCGTCGCGCTTAAGGCATAGGTCATCAAAAGACCGGCAGCGAGGGCCGGGACCGCCAAACGGAGACTGCGAACGCGACCACTGTGCCGTGAGACCCTCTGCGCCGAGGTCAAAGCAGCTCCCTCAGATGACGGATCGACCATGGGCTCGCGCACAAAGGCTCCTGTTGTTGGTGTTATAATGCCCTAGTTTGTCACAGTGGCACGTGTAACAGTTCGATAAAAGACGTGATCTATGGCCAGCGCGTTAAATTCTACGTCAGCTATGGGCGAAAATGTCCGTGCCCTGCCAGCCCATCAGATCGAGCGTCGTGCGGTGAGGCAAAAAATCAAAGCACTTCATGGCGATATCTTCGCGACCTTCGCGATTTAACCGCTCATCAAGCCACGCTTTCGCATCATGCAAATGAAGGACATCGGACGCCGCGTAGCTCTTCTGCGCATCGGAAAGTGTTTCAGCTCCCCAATCTGACGACTGTTGCTGTTTGGACAGATCAACACCAAGCGATTCCTTCAAGAGATCTTTGAGGCCATGCCGGTCGGTGTAGGTCCGCGTCAGTTTTGAGGCGATTTTGGTGCAATAGAGGGGCGTCGTTTCCGCCCCCAGCCACTTTTGAAACATCGCCACATCAAACCGGGCAAAGTGGAAAATCTTGGTGATTGCGGGGTCGCGCAAAAGGGCGCTCAGCCGAGGAGCGTTAAAGGTCGTCCGATCGATCTGCACCAAATGCGCATCGCCATGGCCAAGGCTCAATTGCACCACGCACAACGCATCGCGATGGGGGTTAAGCCCGAGGGTCTCGCTATCGACGGCCACACAAGCGTCCCGTGCGTCGCTCCAGTCAAACGCGTCCGGCAAGTCACCCTTATAAAGCTTGATCGACATCAGCCCTCCAAAACAGAGCCGAAGCCCATTCACGCATCGCTGCTTGGGGTCAAGTGCGGCTCAATCATCGAGCGCATATCGACCCGCGCGCCGAGCCGCGTTGCCAGCATATAGGTGCCGCCGAATTTGCGGTGGAGGAACACCATGACAGGGCTTGGCACATGCGCGAAGTCATCGTCCCGCAGCTCCATGCCAAGCTCACGCATGCGGACGGCGAGATCAGAACCCGTGAAGTCATAGGGCCCCTCATGGACGATGGGCTCCATCGAAAGAGTGAAAAGCTCCGCAAGCGTCTTTTGATGCTTTTCGCCAGCATTGCCGCTCACGAGGCCCATATCCATCGCCGCGGCCTGCACCTCGTCCCAATTGTCATCAAACCCCGCCTTGAGCAGCCGACGATAGCCGCGGGTAATCTGCTCAGGCACTTCGCGGGTCGCACCGAAGTCAAGCAGGACAATCCGTCCACTGTCTGATTGATAGAGATAATTGCCGAAATTGGGGTCGGTCTGGATCAACCCGAACTCAAAAATCTCTCGCACCACAAGCATCATCAGAAGGGTGACAACGCGATCCCTCTCGTCCTGCGAGGCGGTTTCGAGGCTCTCAATGGGTTGCCCACGGACAAGCGACATGGCCAGCGTGTCCTTGGTGGAGAATTTATCATAGACCTTGGGAAGGACAAAGCCTTCAGCACCGTCGAGCAATTCCCCGAACCGCTTGAGGTAGCGGGCCTCGCGCTCATAGTCGGCCTCTTGGTGAAGCTGGACTTTGGCTTCCTCCAAAAGCGGTTTGACATCCATGCCTTTCGGCACCAGTCCCGACACACCGAGAACGGACATCACATTGTCGATATCGCTATCGATGCTTTCGCGCACGCCTGGATATTGAATTTTGATGGCCAGCTCCTGCCCATCTTTCGTCTGGGCACGGTGCACCTGGCCGATCGAAGCCGCCGCCATGGGTCTCACGTCAAAACGACCAAAACGCCGAAGCCATCCTTGGCCCCAAGCACCGTCAAGAACTTGCCTCAGCTGTTTGGCGGGCATCATGTCACCGGCGCTGCGCAGGCGCGCGAAGACGTCAGAAAACTCCTTCGGCACAGCATTGTCATCCACCATGGAGATGAGCTGGCCAATCTTCATCGCCGCTCCCCGAAGGCGGGAGAGTTGATCAGCGACCTTGGCTGCGTTCTTCGGTGTGAGGAGGAGATCCTCCATGGAAGGGCGTTCGCCTTTCACCACGCGCCGCGCCCCATCGACCAGCACATTGCCAGCGATCGACGTCGTCATACCGCCAAAGCGAGCCATTCGCCCAAACCGTCCGCTTGGAACCGTGGTGCCTCGAAATTCGCCGTCGTCCTCAGCCATCGCTCGTCCGCCGATTGCCCGCTTTATAGATAGGCGCCGCGAGGCCATCGCCCAATGCGGCAGAACGGCTTTTGGTCAAAGGCTTGGGCTGCCGTCGCAACCCGCAGCGCCCATAGGAGGCCCGCCACCGCCTTGACGCGATGAGGTGCTTGGCCCGCGAACGCGGCGACAGCCAAGACACCGGCAAAATTAATCACCACACCGACGGCACCAACACCCTTGGGAGACCTCTCAAGAGCCAGGTCTCTTTGAAATTGGCGACACTGTCGAAACACCCAATAGCGAATTCTCCAGTGAAGGAGATCGAATGGTCGCCCCATGACGACACCCTTTATGCCTCAATGCGCAATCCGAAATACTGCGTGTACACAGACGATCAACATATGGCTGTGCGCGACTGGTCGGAGCACCCCACCCCAAAGCCGACAGCAAACCACGCCGCCTGCAGAAGGCACCGCTCTGATGGGTAGCGATAATTGTGTATACCGAATATTTGACCACAGATTTCACACCCAGCGGCCAAAGCCCTCGGATCGGCCGCTGCCCGATGCATTGGCGTTCCCCATGGCCTCGTTCTAACACGTCCTTCAGTTGCAGCATCGACACGCAGGAGACTGAGCGGACCATGAAAAAGAACATAGAAAACAAGGTCATCGTGATCACAGGGGGGAGCAGCGGGCTTGGTGAAGCCATGGCTCGCCATCTGGCCCAGCTGGGCGCAAAGATCGTCTTAGGCGCCCGCCGGGAAGACAACCTCAAAAAAATTGTTGCCGATATTCGCACCGACGGCGGCGACGCTGAGTGTCTTGTGTGTGATGTCACGGTGCGCGAAGACGTCAGCGCCCTCGTGCAAAAAGCGATCACCAGTTTTGGGCGTCTCGACGTCATGGTGAACAATGCGGGTCTCATGGCGATCGCGCCTATGAGCGCGCTTCGCGTTGATGAGTGGGACAGCATGATCGACATCAATGTGAAGGGTGTTTTGTATGGTGTGGCAGCGTCCCTGCCTCTTTTCCGTGAACAGAAGAGTGGGCATATCATCAACATTGCATCGACCGCGGGCCTCAAGGTTTTCAGGGGCGGCGCCGTTTATTGTGGGACGAAGTTTGCCGTGCGCGCCATTGGTGAAGGTGTGCGCATGGAAGCTGGAAAGGACATTCGTGTAACGACGATCGAACCTGGCATGGTCGACACCGAACTGGTCCAAGGCACCAAGCATCCCAAAAGCGCCGCTGCCATGGGCGACATGTACGGCTCCGTCGCGATTGGTTCGGATTCAATTGCCAGGGCCGTTGCCTACGCCATTGAGCAACCGGGCGACGTCGACGTGAACGAAATGGTCATTCGGCCCACAGCGCAGGAGCTCTAGTCGCCGGTCGGCCGTCTTCTCTCACCAGCAAGGCGGCCCTCTGATCACCATCGCCGTCGGACGAAGGCTCGACCGATGGCGCGATCGGCTGAAGGTCTCGGCGAGCGCTGTGCATCCCTCGACGCTCCCATCTTTGATCGATCCTGATCCGTTGGATTCGGGCAGGATCAAAACCAACGTCTTCGTGCTCTTGGCGCCCGGCAACGACGCAAACTGGCGGCGTCCCCCACGATTTTTGGGCAACCGATCCAAATTTGGTCAGTACCGCGTTGTTTAGGCGGGCGCTAGACAATGGGTATCTAGGTGCAGACCGAGGGAAGCTTTCGGGAGGAGGAGATGAGACACCTGATCGGGACCTTCTTGGGCCTGACGGCAACAACTTCCGCTGCGCTGTTCGGTTTTGGGACAGATCGTCGTTTCCAGCTGGCGCGAAGCCTTGAACACACTGACCCAACAAGATGATCAGAACACGGCGCTCGCCTTCGAAAGCCTCACCGCCGTCACACAAAGCTACAACACATTGGCCTGCGGCGGTGAGGCCTTGGAGGCGGCCGTCGACTGTTTGCTCGATCGTTCGGGCGAGACTTCGCCGCGCAACCTTGCGCGGGTCTGTATGACAACGGCAGGCCTCACAAGGTGAACGGCGACCGGCGGAGCGGGCTCCCCCCTCTTTTGCTCGCTCCGCCAATTACTCCGCACCATGACTTTTACGGTCAGTCGAGGCGATGGAAGACCCGTCGGCACCGGCGATGAAAGGGGGGATTTGCTGCGATCGGCAAATAATGTCCTGTTGCTCGGTGATCATGCGTTTTAGCGTTTCCTGGATGTCCGTCAGTTTCTCCTGGAAGAGGACCGTGACCTCGAGTTTTCACGACCTTCTTGATTTGGTGCACTTTAACAGTTGGATGCGCTCCGGTGCTGGATGATGAAGTCCGCGCCATTAAGTCATCAGACCAGTTTGATCGCTGCTCACGATCGTTTGCCAGCGATCTCTCCGATCGTTGGTCGCGTGCTCGGAACAGACGAGGCGTCTTTGACGAGAGGGCTCGGCTCGCCGTCCTCGCTTTTTCTATCGCGCTTGGCTCAAAACGAGATCCCAAGACCGGAGAAATCGGTTTCTCCGTGAACGCCTTTAAAAAACTGATCGCGGATACAGGCATCATGAGCCGCGGTCGTGCCGGCGCGCTTCTTGGATACCTGCGATTGATCGGGTTTCTTAAATCCGACACTGACGCCCAAGCTGGAAAGCGGCTTGTGCTCAAAAGCACAAACGACCTTATTGGATACGCAGCGACCGGTTGGCGGACGAGCTATCGCAATGCCGCGGAGCTGCTCCCCGAACATCAGCGATTGGTTGAACCCTTGGCCGCTGACGAACAGGTCGTGGAGTTTATCTTGTTCTTCGTTTCAAGATACGTGGAGGGTTGGCGACCTTTCAAAGATCTCAGTGCCCTCAATCTGTTTTGGAAGATGCGCGGAGGACTTCCTGTTGTTCTCCGCATTCATGCTCTTCATCCGACTGAAGCGCTATCAGCCAGCGACCTATCAAAGCGGTTTTCAATCCCACGAACGCAAGTCAACACGATTGTGCGTAAGGGTATGCGCTCTGGCTATCTTAAAAAAGACAAGGACCAACTCCTGCTGGGGGAAGAGCTGCAGGCCGAGCTTGATACGGGGATCGCTCTGTTCTTTGCGATGATCCTCCTGGCCGCGCATGGAGACATCAATCTATCCGGTCCTTCGATATCGGATATTCAGCCTAAGATGCATTAACAATCCGCCTGCCCCGTTCGAACCCTGCGGTGATCGCATGACACCCTCCTTGTGCTGCTCTTATCACCCCATGACGGACCAATGCTGAGGGAACCATATATGGGAAGAGCTTGAGAGCTGGTATATCCGTTTAAGACACTGAAAGCGGTGAACGGAGCTATTCGCTCAGAACGTCGACGAGGGACGGTGGGCCCATCATCACATGCCGAATATGCGCGATACGGATCACATCGTCTCGCACCTGATAAAAGACATAGTGGCTTCGATAGACATATCGGCGCGCATTCACGCCAATGACATCGGAACCCATGCGTGGGTTATCGATCACAATATCAAAGGTGTTGAACAAGCCATCAATATAGCGATCGACCTGCCGTCGCCCGAAGTTCTCAAATGTGTAGCGGATGATATCCTGGATGTCCGTCTCGGCACGTGCCGAAAGCTCATACTGCATCAGCGTCAGCTGCGAGCGCAACTTTGATGATCTCGTCCTTGCCCTGTCTCGTCGCAGACGGGCCATCAAGCCCCTCTTTCAGATCAGCGAGAAGCGCAGCCTCCTGCTCAGCGGGGCTTAGGCTATGCCAGCGCTTCATATCCTCATCGGTCGGAAACGCCGTCGAGCTGAAGGTTGGATTGCCAGAGCTGGTCTGTTTCGCTGTCATTCCATTATTATAGCACACAAACGTTGCCAATTGCCAGCACAATTAATCTGTACACACCAGGCCTCAAAGCCCTAGTGCGACTGGAATCATAATTGATTTAACATCAATGGTTTACAACAAAAACCTAAAGTGGCAATAAATATTCTATTCAAAATCAATGACTTAGATGCGTGGCGCACCCATGAGGATTCGAACCTCAGACCTCTGCCTTCGGAGGGCAGCGCTCTATCCAGCTGAGCTATGGGTGCTTTGCCTGGCCCCTATGGGACCCAGATGCCCCGATTGGCAAGAGATAGGTTTGGACTGAGGCTTTTCTTACTGTTCGATCGGATTCATGATCCGTCCGGGGTAGACGGCTTCGGCCCGGACAAAAGTGTCAACAAGACGCGCGGTCTCTTCAAAACTGACCACATGCGGATGCCGCGGCGCGGGTGCTGGCTGCTCGTCAAAGAGCGGGGCGGTGGCCAAGAGGCTCTGCATGTTCAGGCCATTGGCCGAAAGATCATTCGCAGCGGGCGGCTTTTGTAAGTCCCCCGTCGCCGCGGCGAGCTGTTCGCCGAACAGAGCCGCTGTCTCAAGAAAGAGCCCGATCGTCACCGCCACATTGCCGCGGGGCATACCGAAATCGGCCACTTCATAACGCGAGAGATACGCCACGTTATCGCCGCTTAGACCTGCCGAAACAAAGGCATAGCGATAATTGAACGCGGACACGGTGCGATGGTCGACGGCCGTCTGGAACAGGGTGACGAGGTGCATGCCGCGACATCGGCCCCGATCGTCACAGGCCATGGGGCTGATCTGAAAACGCGTGCCATCCTTGGCCGTGACCAACAGAACGCGCTGTCCGGAGGGAAAAGTCACCCCGTCATACGCAAGGCCCATTTGCTGGATCACCGGAATAAGAGCCTCTGCATCGAGGCTCGTCAGCGGTGCGGAAGGGTTGCGGATTCCGCCGGACGTGCCAAGCGCGTTCGCTTGGGCAACCGCCTCTCCGATCATCAACATTGCGGCCAGCGCCGCCAAGACGAGATTTTTCATTCTTATGTCGCCTCAACCCAATCCCCCTCACCGTAGCGATGACTCCAAGGGGAGTAAACGCGCCGAAGAGGAGGATGAGCGCCCGCCGCTTCCCCCGGGCATCGCGTCCCGTAATGCCGCGCTTGATCTGCTGCGCATGACGACGCGCGGCATGACCCTCGACCAGGCCCTGGATGAGTGCCGTTCCTTTGGCGCGCTTGAGGGCAGCGATCGCGCCTTCACCCGCGCGCTGGCGTCTGTGACCCTGCGGCGGCGCGGCACGCTGGATGAGGTGATCGCCACCTATTTGCGCGAACCGCTGAAACCAAAGCAGACCCATTTGCGCGATATTTTGCGGATCACGGCGGCGCAGCTTTGCCTCATGGGCACCGAAGCCCATGCAGCCGCTTGGTCCGCGGTGGAGCTGACCAAGCTGCGGGTTGAGACCAAGGGGTATCAAGGTTTGGTCAACGCCGTTGCGCGCAGGCTGGCAGAAACGGGCGCGAAAAAAGCCGAAGCGGTGGAGCCTCGGGTCGACACGCCGGGCTGGTTGTGGCGCAGCTTGGCGCGCGCCCACGGCGCCAAGACAGCGGCCGCGATCGCAGCGGCCCATCGGCACGAAGCCCCGCTTGATCTCACCGCAAAGGACCTCGAGGCAATGGCGCAGGCCCTTGGCGAGGCTTCCTTTGAATTCCTCGGACCCCAAACAATCCGCATGGAAAGCACGCGCGTGCAAGATCTTCCTGGCTTCGAGGATGGGGAGTTTTGGGTGCAGGATGTGGCGGCAACCCTGCCCGCCACGGTGCTTCGCGCCCAGCCTGGTGAACGTATCTACGATCTCTGCGCAGCCCCGGGCGGGAAGACGATGCAGCTCGCTTTAACAGGGGCGGACGTCTTTGCCGTCGATCATAGCGGCCTGCGCCTTGAACGGCTCAAGGAAAATCTCGAGCGAACGAAACTCTCAGCGGCTGTGTTGGAAGAAGACATCTTAAAATGGAGCCCGCCGCAAAAAGCGGACGGTGTCTTGCTTGATGCGCCGTGTAGCGCAACAGGAACCATTCGGCGTAACCCGGATCTTCTGTGGACCGCTCGAGAGACACAAGTGCCCGACCTTGTGCGGCTGCAAGCACGAATGATCGACAAGGCACTGGATCTTCTAGGACCCGGCGGACGGCTTGTGTACGCCGTCTGCTCGCTTTTGCGCGAAGAGGGTGAAGACCAAATCGCCCAAGCGCTTCGGCGCCATGAGGGCCTGGTCCGTGATCCGATCAATCCTGAGGAGATCTGTGGGCTCCCCATAATCAACAAGGACGGCGATATCCGCTCCCTCCCCCACCGCTTGGCTCAGCAAGGCGGGATGGACGGTTTCTTCGTTGCGCGTCTGCTTAAGCCAGCTGGTTAAGCCCGCCGGTTAATTCAGCCAGCTAAGCTCCATCCGGATCGTTGCGCGATGGGCGCGGGTTTCCGCCGGAAGGAAGAAATCTGGAATGATGGTAAAGCGAGAGCGGATGTCTTCGATCGCCGCGAACGCAGCAGACTGGATGGCAGGCGGATAGCCATACCCATACGCCATCACCACCAGGCGCTGGACATACTCAACCTGCAGGTTCTTCCTAAAATCATTGGGGATCCCGACAAGATCGCGGCCAAAGACCGCTTCGTTGAGTTCAAGCAACATCTGCGTCGGCGAATAGGTGTTACCATAAAGCTCACTATCCACCAGTCGTGTCAGAACATTCCGGCTCATGAGATAAGCGAGCACGCTCCGCTGCGCACCCAGAACATAGGCGTGGATTTTGGGATCTTCTGTATCGCGGAAGTGGTCAAAGCCGCGGCGCTGAGACTGAATATGTTGGAGAAGATCAGAAGGAATATCAAAGGCATCGGGCGCGAAGATATAGGTGGCGAGGGCCTTCATCGCTTCGCGCTGTTTGGCGCGAGGGACCGGTTTGAAGGGCACCGTGTCCGTCTCTTGCCCCGGCTCGACCCGCTCAACATAAACCCCGCCAATCTGGCGAGACATGACGACCCCCATCCGGCTTTGCTGCAACAAGGCTGTGTAGAATCGATCGCGTAAGGCCTGGTAGCTGTCTTCCCCCTCATAGGTGGCGAGCAATTTCGGAATGACGCTTTGGACAAGCTCAATGCGGTCGATGGCATAAGCCACAGGATCGCTCGACATATCAAAGGCGTTCGTGCGCGGATCGATTCCTGACCACGATGACCACATGGTGTCTGCGTCATTGCCGAAGGCATGGGCGGGATCGGTTGACTTGGCCAGATGCTCTGCACGCGCATCGGCATCATCAAGGTCGGGATCATAGCCAAAGCCGATCGCCCACAGATCATAGCTGCCTGGGCGGGTATGATCAAAGTCTCCTTGCTCCACCCCCATGGGCGCCAGGTTTGGCGCGACATAATCCATGACGGAGGCGGTCGGGGCCCCTTGGGTGATCGAGGGATCATGGATCTCGTCAGGACCGTAAAGCGAAGAGGCCTTCATGTTGTGGTGAAGCCCCAGCGTGTGCCCCACTTCATGCATGATCAGGCTCACAAGACTTTGTCGGACCAGCTCGTCCCAATCGCCTTCCCGGCCCTCAGCTGCCTGGAGCGCCGCGGCCGCAAAGAGGATGCCCTGGCGCATCTCGCTTCCCGCGCGGCACAGGTGATCGTGATGAGCGTGCCGCTCGCCTTCGTCTTCAGCCAAGGCAAAGGGCTGCGCTGAGCCATCAAAGGTCGTCACCACCCGGTCATAGGCAAAGAGATAGCTAAGCTCGAGCATAATGTCAGCACCCAGAATTTCACCGGTGCGCGGATTGGTGAAGCTCGGTCCGTACCCGCCAAAGGGCGGAATCGGCGACGATGACCAACGAAGAACGTTGTAGCGGATATCCCCGGCATCCCAGTCAGCATCATCAGGCTGCACTTTGACGTCCATCGCATTGGAGAAGCCAGCGGCTTCAAACGCCTCGTTCCAGGCCAAGACGCCCTCACGAATGGCTGGCCGTAGCTCATGCGGGGTGGTGTTTTCGATCCACCACGTGATGGGCTTCACCGGATCGCTTAACTCCGCCTCCGGATCTTTCTTCACCAGCCGCCAACGATGAATGAGGTCGCGATAAGGGGCCGCCTCGTCACTGGTCAGGCTCGTCTTGCGATCGAAGAAATAGCCAACACGGTAATCATCAAGCCGCGGCGTATAACCGTCATCGGGCATCGCAATAAAGGAGTGCTGCACCTTGATGGTGACGCTGCGCTCGTCGGTCACCGCCTCGGAACCACCACCAAATGGGTACGGATTAAAGAACACATAGTCGACAACGAAGTCGATATTGTCGGGATAATTGCGCACCTCAGCGACTTTGGTGGCGGGCGTTAACTCGCCCACATCAAAGGCGAATGGTCCAGAATAAGGGTTGGGCAGGTTACGGACGATTGCCAGCGTCTCATCAAGCAAGAGATCATCAGCGCTGACGATCAGCCGGTCCCCATCGTCGCCTTCGGTGATCGCGATGATCTCGAGGCTGGTCAAAATAGCGTCGGAAATGTTCGCATCAGCGGCGCGGGAAATCGGGTTGTCCTCGTCGAACACGAAGGACGTGTTGACCTCCGTCACCTCGATGTCGCCGTAATGCCGGTCAAAGCGAAGAATGCTTTGGCTTCCGTACTCTCCGCGAAAACCGCCCGCTTCGAGGACGCTGTTCTCGATATAGTTGAAGGCGATGAACTCCTCGCCGAGCTGGTCCTCCGCGATCTCGAGATAAAGCTCGCCCGTCTCGGGATCTTTATAGATGGGGAACAGGCCCTCTTTGATCCCCATGCCCTCCATCGCCTCATCAATCGAGGGAAAGCCGGTTTCTTCATCGCCTTCACCATCGTCTTGGGCGAACGCGGTGGGCGATGATGCCAGCACCAAAGCAAGACAGAAGCCCCAAAAGCTCAACGACCAAGGCTTAGGCATATCGCGTTCCCCCCAAGGGCGCAGTTTCCCACCATCTGAGCTGCAGCGGGTCGATCCAAAAAAGCAGCGAAACCCTACCTCGAAGAGGGCCCAGCGCAACAACTTGGTGGAGACGCCGCAAGAATGAGGCCACGGCCAGCATGCGGCGAAAGTAAGCTCGATCAACCGCCATCAAGGATTGATCCTTGGCGCGAGACCATTACGTTAGACAGAAGTGCGTGGACACACGGCACATGAGGAGATTGGAATGTCTGAGACGGAACGTCTTTATCGCGAACAGACCGGCGCGGTCGCCTATGATGAGGGCCTGCGCAAATACATGTTGGGCGTCTACAACTACATGGCGCTCGGCATCGCTGGCACAGCGGTTGTTGCGTTTTTCTTCCTAACCAACCAAGCGGCACTTCAGTTCGCCTTGGGCTTGCGGTTTATTCCGTTTATTGCCTTGATCGGGCTTGGCTTTTTCGCCCCGAAATTGATCATGAGCGGTAGCCGCGGCGTCGCTTATGGCGCCTATGCGGCGTATGTGGGGCTTTGGGGCCTGCTCATTGGGCCGATTGTGGCAACCTATGTCGGCATCGGGCTCGCAGGCATGGTCGCGCAGGCCTTCTTCATCACCGCCTCGCTGTTTATGGCGATGTCCCTTTATGGGTACACCACCAAGAAAGACCTCTCCGGTTGGGGCCGGTTCTTGTTCATGGCATCGGTCGGCTTGCTGATCGCGATTGTGGTCAACTTCGTCCTCGGCTCTGAGCTCATCAGCTTCTTGGTCTCGGCGGCTGTGGTGCTCGTGTTCTCAGCGATCACCGCCTATGAGACCCAGATGATCCGCAACCTCTACCAACAGGGTGCGGGTGAAGCGAACGAGCGGGCCGCGATTTTCGGCGCCTTTGCCCTCTACGGCACCTTCGTGACGCTGTTCATCCACGTGCTGAACCTTTTGAGCATCATGCGCGACTAAACACGCCCGGGGACCCCTGGAACAGAAGAGCCCCGGCCCAAGCGCCGGGGCTTTTTCTGTTTCGGAATCGGTGTATCTCGTGAAAAGTTGTAGCTCCTCCTCCGCCGGGCGATTGTCCGGTTTGGGCCAACCGTCCGGGAAAGGAGGTAACTATGGCTAATAAGGTGAAAGTTGGCCGGGATGCAAAAACCGGGCAATTCATTACAGTAGCAGAGGCTCAACGACGACCTAATACGACCGTCGTTGAGACAATTAAGCGACCCACTTCTTCTAAGAAAAAGTAGG
>JBCCBY010000002.1:0-32966 GCA_039033795.1 Pseudomonadota bacterium
GCTATCTTGCGCCTCTTGCATTTTTTGCTGCAGGCCAGCGGCCTGTTTCATCATGTCTTGAAAGTCCATCATCACCACGCTCCGTTGCGCCAAATGCTCAGGCTCGAAACGAAAACGCCGGTCGGGCCCATTCGTCAACCGCTCATCATCGCAAGCAAATAGCGGGGGAAATAAAATGACGTCGCCGAGAGGCCCATACCCGTGACAAAGAGCGCTACCCATTGAGAGACCCCCGGCAATGGGTTCTCGTCAGATTGCATATGCGCCAGCAAGAACATGCTGGTGGCCAGGATCAACACCAGCACCAAGCCGCCGGGCAAAATCCAAAACGCCGTGGGATAGGTGGGGTTGGGAATGCTACCCACAACCATCTCAGCAACCACGATGATATAAGCGACGATAAAAAGCAGCAGCCTGAATGCGAACACACTGATCCCCTTGTCGTTCTTCGTCCCAGCCTAGCGCATTTCCCGGTGGGGGAAAGGCGCCGTACCAGTGCCCATCAATCCGCCTGAAGCGGTCGCACCTGGGAGATGGTGGCTCCAGGAAAGGTTTTCAGCGCCTCACGCACGAGCGGATGCTCTTCGATTGCGCGTGCCCTGGCTTCACGGAGGGTTGGCTCCGCTGTTGTGGCGTCGCCCACAACCACATCCCATGCCGCGCCAGTCCACGCGATCAGCCCCGCTTGGATTTTTTGCGCCAAATCGGCGGGCGCAGCATCACCAAGCGCAATGGCGAGTGTTTCACCCTTTAAGTTGATGAGGTGCACGGAGTGCTCGATGTGTTGGCTCAGGACCATGTCACCATGCTGCGCGGCAAGCGCCGCAATGTCGGCAAGGCTTGTTGGCATCGCCTGGTGTTGTGGCGGGGCTGCCGCAACGGGGGACGGGGTTTGCGGCGCCGTCAACACCGGCAGATCGCCGCCGCCCGCGAGCACCTCCCCAGGCGTTGGGAGCGCGCTGGCATAGGCAAGGCGCACAAGCCCTATCTCAGCTGCCGCCGCGGGATCAGGGGCGCTCTGCGTTTCCTGCAGCGCTTTCATCAAAAGCGACCATGTCCGTGTCAGGGCCGGCAAGACATAACGCTCGGCCAACCGTGCGGCCGCATCGGCATCCGTGCTGCCCGCCGGACCGTGCGCCGCCGCTTCATCGCCCGCCACTTTCGTCCGTGTGATGAGATGCGTGATATCGAGGAGATCGCGGATAATCTCAGTTGGATCGGCGCCATAATCAAACTGGTGACGGAACTGAGCAAGCGCGGAGGCCGTCTCGCCATTCAAGGCAGCCTCGAGCAGCAACCAGGTTTGTCCGCGGTCAGCGAGGCCAATCATCCGGCGCACAGGATCGGCCGCGATCACATCCCCATCACGGCTCAGGATCGCCTGGTCGAGCAAAGACAGCCCGTCTCGCACAGATCCTTGGGCTGCGCGCGCGAGCAGATCGAGGGCGTCCTGATCGGCCTTGACACCCTCCTTCTGCGCGATCGAGCCAAGATGACCGGCCAAGGTCGGACCATCAAAGCGTTTCAAGTCAAAACGCTGGCAGCGCGAAAGCACCGTCACCGGAACTTTACGGATTTCCGTCGTTGCAAAGATGAATTTCACATGGGGCGGTGGTTCCTCGAGGGTCTTGAGGAACGCGTTGAACGCATTCTTCGACAGCATGTGGACTTCGTCGACAATATAGACCTTGTAGCGGCCGACCGTTGGGGCATAGCGCACGCCTTCAATCAACTCACGGATATCATCGACACCGGTCCGCGAGGCCGCATCCATTTCAATGACATCAGGATGCCGCCCCTCAGCAATGGCGCGGCAGTGCCGACCCTCCACCGCCATATCCACGGTGGGGGCGTCCACCTCCTCGGTCTCATAATTCAAGGCGCGCGCCATGATCCGCGCCGTGGTCGTCTTTCCCACCCCGCGCACGCCAGTCAGCACAAAAGCATGGGCGATACGGTCTGCGGCAAATGCATTGCGCAGCGTTCTGATCATCACCTCGTGGCCAAGAAGATCATCGAACGACGTCGGGCGGTATTTGCGCGCGAGCACTTGATAGGGAGCGGCTTCAGTCACTGCTCACCTTAACCTTGAAAAGGCAGCAAACAAAAGGGCTCCAGCAGTTCTGCGCACGCCAGAATTTATCAAGATCAGCAACACGCTAGACGCGCAGCGGTTGTCGGGGGATGATGCGGGTCGAAGGGAAGTTGCAATTTATCGGTGAGGGTCACCATGGCGACGCTGCAAATCGCGCATATACGCGAACAACAGACGGATCTGATCATTGTTCCGCTCGACGTTAAATTTGGCTACCGCAAGAACCGGCGGCAAGAAGACATCCTGTTTGATATCAAACAGGCCGCCCGCCGGGCTGGCCTGAAGGGCCATGTTGTCCCGGTGTGGCTCGACGATGACCACAAAGAGATGAAATTCATGGCGCCAGAAGCATGGCACCCATTCTTCACCAGCATCGATTGGCCTTGGATGACAAAGCGCCTCAACAAAACGCTCGAAATCGAGTAGCGGCCACCCGCCCAACCAATCGCTCATCATGTTTGTGTGCGGACGTCATGGTCCTGGGCCACCCCTCATCCCCTTGTGGTTTCGATACGCGCCGCATCAAGGGCGCCTTCGCCCTGCGCGCGGTCCGCTCTCTTAGCTGATCAACAATGCCCGAACGTGGCCCTCGATCATGGCGATATACTGATCGATGACTGCATGGGATGCGCCGTCGTGATCAACCAAGACAGTCAACCGAACCACATGTCCCCACAGATGGCACACCAACAACGCTGTGGATTCAATGGCGGCCTTGTCGGCCTTGTCGCCAGCCAGCATGACCAGCCGTTCGGTGATCCTGGCAGCATTGGCCCGAGAGTTGGCAAAATCAGCCTCCTGCAGCGTCGGCTCCATGGTGGGTGATGTCCAAATCACAAAAAGGGCGGGTCGCGCTTTGACCAAAGCGACATGGTCTTTGATCAGCGCCCCTATTCCTTGAACAACAGCCTCGACCGACTGCGCGTCTTCAAGACCCACCCGGAGCGAGTCATCAATGGGTTCCATCTCGCGCGCGAACAATCGCGCCACGAGCGCCGTGCGGCTCGGGAAATATTGGTAAAGTGAACCGATTGGAACCCCAGCACGTTCTGCAACAACGGTCATTTTGAAATCGAGATGACCTTGTTCGGTCGCAAGCTCCCCCGCTGCTTGCAGGATGGCGTCGACCCGAGCCCGCCCACGGGCCTGCGGTGGTTCCTTCCAGGCAAGGGTGGAGGGCGTCGTCATGGCTTGACATAACATGAGGGTTCCTCATATTACAAACACGAGTAATCCTCATGTTAGGAGCACCCATGACGGCCCTAGGCCTTCTCTTGATCACCAAGATTGCCGTGACGGGCGTTTTGATCGGCATCCCGTTTCTTGTTCTACCGCGCGCTTTGGTGGCGCGGCTGTCAGGCTTTGAGGCGACGCCCGTTCTCTATCGTCTCTATGGGATCGCCATTATCGCGCTGCTGGTTGGCTATGGCGGCGGCCTGGTGCAGACACTGGATGGGTCATTCCCCTGGGGCGTGGCCGCCATGGGGATCGTGTCAAACGGCGGAGCAGCGGTCATCTTGGTGCTCACTGGACAAGCGAAAACAATGCGCGCACTGACGGCATTCTTTGTGCTGATCACCGCAGGGTTGGTAACAGCGGCGATGATGCCCGAAGCAGCCATGAAAGTCTTTTGATGCAACCAACCGTCGAAAAAGCTGGCCCTGACGATGTCGGCTCTGTCGCCCAAACCATTGCTGAGGCCTTCGCCGATGACCCGATCACGCAATGGGCGTTCGGCCAGCCCGATCTTTTTCGCCAGGCGCTCATCACGCTGATCAACGATGTTTATCTGCCGCGAGGTTTTGTCACAAAAGCCGGGAGCAATGCCGCATCGGTCTGGCTCCGCCCCGGTGAGAGCGCAGAGAGTTCGTTTCTTGGGATGCTGCGGTTCATCGCAACGACGTTACCAAAAGCGGGTCCTCGGCCGATCATCCGGGGCATGAAGCTTGATGCCTGCATGGATGCCCTCAAACCCAAATCCCCGTTTCTCTATCTCTTTCTCGTTGGGGTCTGCCCGGGAGCGCAAGGGCAAGGCCTTGGAAGTCTTCTGATTAAGGATGGATTGCAAGAGGCCGATAAGGGCGGCTTCCCCGCCTATCTTGAAAGCAGCAAAGAAGAGAACATCCCCCTTTACGAGCGCCACGGCTTTCAAGTGATCGAAAAAGCGCAGGTCGACGCCACCTCCCCGCCCTTTTGGACAATGCTGCGCGAACCACGACAAAGCCCAGCTTAAAAAGCCAACAGCGATGGAGGAGAGGTGGAAAGCCGACGCGACCCGCAGCGAAACTCGTTACGGCTGCTTCCTTCCGGACCTGACCGGGTTGGCGAGGACTGCGTCCGCGCGGCCTTCCTTTACGGCATATCGCTCGGCAAAGGCTCTGGTGCAAGGGGCGCGTCACCCAAGTCTGCCTCCTCAACCTCTTCTTCTATGAGCGGCATGGGTTCGGGCATAGAGACCGGGGGGAAGACCTCGTCATCGAGGACCGCGCGCACATCGGCGCCAAACAAGGCCGGGATCTCCTCCATCGGCGCATGGCCCACACCCTCATAGATAATGGCCCGCGCATTTGGCATGCGGTCCACAAAGCCATCAGCGGCGCTGGGGTGGATCAGCGGATCTTCGTCGCCAAAGACCACCAGTGTTGGCACAGTCACCTCCTTCAAGCGTCCTGAGAGGTCGGCCCGCTCACCGGCAAACTGATCGGCCATCGCCTGGCGATTGCCCGGATAGCGCAGAAGCTCCCAGTACCGGTCCACCATCGCGTCATCGATCACCTCGTGCTTGCTTAAGGTTCCATAGATCGAGTTCTCAATGGCCGCGCGCGGCGTCAGCTTCGTGCTCGCCAGCCGCCCAACGGGGTTCTGCAAAATACGGAAGCCCAAGTTGGATCGCTCGACAAAGCTCTGCGGAATACCCGCCGCATCGACCAGCACCAGCGCTTTCACTCGGTCGGGACGGGCAATTGCATCCCGCCACGCAATCCAGCCGCCCATGGAGTTGCCAATTAAAACCGCCTCGTTGATCCCTTCGGCCGCGAACACCGCATCAAGGCCGTCCGCCATGGCGTCATAGGTGTATAGCCGATCGGGGTGCGGACCGGTGAGGCCATGGCCGGGCTGATCATAGGCGATGACCCGATAATCGTTCTCGAGCGTCGCCCGAAGCGGCTCCCACGTATGAAGGCTCGCGGATGTCCCGTGGATCAGGACCACGGCTGGTGCATCGACCGGTCCAGAGACCCGGTAATGCACCTGCATCCCGCCCACCGCAGGGGCATAAAGAGCCTCGGGCCCGCCATATTTGGCCTTCATCTCCGCCACATCGGTATCAGGGGTCCAAAGGGCTGCCGTGCCGCCGCCGAGCACAAGCAGCACGAGCAATAGAAGGATCGTCAAAAACCGGCGCATCAGGGCCTCCTCAAAATTCGTCGTTTCACTTTTTTGTTGGGTTACCCGATCGGATCCGTGGAAGCCAATTGGCGGACCAAACGGTCTCTGTTCGCTTTGTCCCGTCGGCTGTGCTTCGACGGCGCCTCGTGACAGGAGAGCAAAGCGTGGCGTGGTTTATCCTATTCACCGCAGGACTGTTGGAAATCGTTTGGGCCCTCGCGCTCAAGCAATCCGAGGGCTTCACCAGGCTGGGGCCGATGCTCGTTGTCGTGCCGACCGCTGCCGCAAGCTTTTGGCTTCTGGCGATAGCGATGCGGGCGCTCCCCGCGGGCACGGCCTATGCGATCTGGACGGGCATCGGGGCGACCGGTGTGGCGGGCATTGAAATCATGCTCGGTCAGGCCCCGACGACCGCGATCCGCGTTCTTTCCATTGGCGCAATCGTTGCGGGGATCATCGGCCTCCGCCTTTCATCAGGTAGCTGACGTCGATGCTTGAGATTTGGGCGCAGCCGCGCTTTGACCGAGCGTCCAGTGAGTTTGCCCCGCTTTTTGTCTAGGAGATGCGCACGATGCTCCACGGGAATCCGAACGCCTTTGCTGTCAATCCCATCGATCGGGCCAACAATCAGCGCAAAAATCCTGACTGGGTAACCGCGCAAGACAACAACCCCGATGCGCAAGTGATGATCGTGCATCGCGGGCAAATCCTGATTGAGCGGGGGGAGGATCGCTCGAAAATCCTATGGCTCACCCTCGCCGCCCGTGAGTCCCTCCCGGTCAGAAGCTGCGAAACAGTGCTTCTGGGTTTGCTCGACGATCAGCCGGTGTTCGCCTGCGATGCCTCTGCGGCCGAGGAGCCTCCGTTTGCTGATCTTGGTGGTTATGCACCGCTGCGCAGTTTGGCGCCGTTTCTGACCCCAGAGGAGCTGGGGACCGCCGGGCAGGCCTTGTGGCTCCTCGACTGGCACCGCCGCCATCAGTTCTGCGCCGAGCATGGCGGCGAGACCGTATCAGCTGAGGGCGGGTACAAACGCATCAATCTCAAGACCGGAACAGAGCATTTTCCAAGGACCGACCCGGTGGCGATCGTGCTGCCCTACCGTGAGGATTCTGTCTGCCTCGGTCGCGGCCCCCAATTCCCGCGCGGCTTTGTCTCAGCTTTTGCGGGCTATTTGGAGCCCGGAGAAACCGTCGAGATGTGCGGCGCCCGAGAGCTGAGCGAAGAGACCGGCCTCCAAGCGCTCAGCATGGAATATGTCTTTAGCCAACCTTGGCCGTTTCCCTCGTCCCTGATGATGGGTTTTCTCGCCGAGGTCGCCAGCACAACTTTATCTCTTGATACAGATGAAATTGAAGAAGCACACTGGTTCACCCGCGCGGAATTGACCAAAATGCTGCAAGGTGAGGGCCGCTTTGCCGTGCCGCCAGAGTTCGCCATCGCCCATCATTTGATCCGGCATTGGGTCGAACGATAGTTTCAGCCCGCATGCTGTTCAGAAACGCCGACAACGAGCGGCTCCTCACTTGACGGCAAAGCTGTGTCGTCCCTTTTGCCATTGGTGAGAAGAGCAGCTTTGGCCAAAACAACGGGAACGGACCAATAGCCAGGAACCGCGATGTAGCGCGGCTCCCACACTGGATCGAACTTTTGCTTAAAGCGACGCAAACCTTGGAAATTGTAGATCCGCTCCCCGCGCTCAAAGATCAGCCGACCAATCCGAGCAAAGAGTGGTGCATATTCCGCCTCCACAAGTCCAGAGAGCGGCGCCATGGCGAGGTCAAATTGGCGATAATTTTCACTCTGTGCCCAGAGGATAAGTTCGACAAGCAAAAAGTCCATCGTGTTGGTGACTTGGTTTTCCGGGTCGTACCGCATGAGGTCGATCCCAGCCCAGGACTTATCGGGCGTGATGAACAGGGTTCCAAAGGCCAAGGGTTTCCCCTCGATCTCGACAATTCCAATCGGGCAATTGGCAAGAAACGAGGGGTCAAAGCGCCCGAGCGAGAAGGCTTTTTCCCGGCCGCCATTGGCCGCGAGCCACGCCTTGGAGGTTGGCTCTAAGCTTTCCAAAAGCGCATCATCATGCGGCGGCAGCGCCATGCGAAAGGTTGCGCCAGCGCGCTCCGCAAGCTTCCGCCGCCCACGGCGTATGACCTCACGCTTTCGGCCTGAGAGGCTAAAACTGGGAAGATCGAGAATCGCGTTCTCGCCAATCTTTTCCACCTTAAACCCAAGGTCCAAAAGATCAGGCAAAAGATCAGGGGGCGCTGCATAAATGGCTGGGCGCGCCGCATCAGCCTCCGCCTCTTTCCGGAACGCCTCAAGGACCTGTTTCCATTGCGCCCTTGGGCCAATCGGTGCGCCCATCGCAATCCGTGCCCCGCCTATCTCAGCGAACGCGACTGCTGCCTTTTGATCCTTGTCAAAACAAAAACTCTTATCACCAGAAAGAGCAAGAAGGTTGTCAGGGCGTGATGCATCGGAGACCGCCATCAGTCCCCGCACACGCTCTATATCTTCCGTACCAGGCAATTGTAGTTGCGCCCGCGCCGGGCTTGCGACAAGAAGGAAGAACCCAAAGAAGGCGAGCATAAAAAGCGCAAACGCCACCGGCCGGCCTGCAACACCCAGCACGGGGTCAAGCACCAGGTCGATGAAACTCGCCTCCACAAAACCCTTCTGATGGCTCATCCACAAAAGCGAGACAAACCCAGCTACCGCCACCGACAGGAACGCTGCCAAAAACCACGCGCGTGAAATTTTAATACTGAGAAGCGCCGAACGCCGATAAAATGCTGTCTTTGCACGGATTAAAAGAACAACAAGCCCAAGATACATCAAGGCTTCAAGCGCCCTTGGCTTAAAAATAAGGGTTGCCACCAATCCATGGACCGACGCCAAAAAGGCCAGGATCCAAGCGGTCCGTAGTCGTCGCGCCAGCCCCATGGACAACACCATGAGCGCAAGCCCGCCAAAGGTGAGCGTCAGCTCGGGCACCTCACTCATCAATGCTTTGACGAATGGCCGCTCCACCGCGGGCGAGCTTGGGAAAGCCGCGGACACCAGCGCCGCTGCTCCAATGAGAAAGGTGAGAAGACCCAAAAGACGCGGAGCGTGATCAAAGATCAATGTGCTGATCTTGCTGCGCTGTTCCTCTGGGTTTTCAGCCATCGTTTGGTTCTCCAACAGGCATCATCGCACGAACATCGTTGGCGATGAGTTTAGCATTGCGCCGGTTAAGAAGTGACACATGGCTTTCCTCCGGAAGCACCGTGATCCGGCCAAAGCCGGTGTTGGCCTTCGCGGCTTCCGCCACAGAGCCATTTGAGCCGCCACCGTCGCTGTTGGTGAAAACCGCGACCGGCAGCGTTTCGGCGCGATCGCCTTGGGACCACGCAACGCCGTCGCTGGAGGTGAAAGCCGCAACAAGTTCTGCCTTGGTGCTCTTATGGTGACGGACGACCGACACAGAGCGCCGCTTGTCCCGGCCCTGCTGGGTCGGCAAGTCCAGCTCATCGGGTAGGAGATAGGACAGCCCGCCCATAAGGCCCGCGCGCGCCATGCCGATCGACAGGTTCATGATCCTGTTGGCCCACGGCGCAATCTGTCGAATGCGCTCTGCACGGAGGCTGCCCGGGCGGGCCGCATCAACAAAAACGAGCCCCTTTAATTCATCAGGATAAAGATTGGCATACCCATGCAGCCGTAGCCCCGCCATTGAGTGCCCAACGAGAACAAAGGGTTGCTCCTGCCCCAAGGCCATGCGGAGACGGCGCATATCCTCAATGTGCCAATCCGGCGTCGGCGCTGTGTTGGCAGGAACAGCGTCGCTCCACCCCATGCCAGCACGGTCATAAAGGCAAACACGATAATCCGCCTTGAGCTCTTCTTTCACCCACCAACCATCGGTGTAGATCCCAAAAGCGCCAGCATCATAAAGAACAAAGGGCGCATCGACGGGTCCTTCGCAGACCACATGCAACCGGCGACCATTCTCGACCTCCACCATGTCGTAAGGGGGCTTGGATCCCAGCCGCAACAAGGCCGAGACCCATCCGATCACCATCGTGCCAAGAACAAGCGCCAGAATGACAAACCCGATGCCTCGGATAAGGGTGAAAAGCATCGACGCACTCCAATGAAAATCGGCGCCCGATCAAGTGATCGGTGCCATGGCCCAACCCGAGGCAAGGTGGGCGCGCCGCGCGCTCGCATCAAGGCATCCGCCTTCTTTTCCTCGTCACCGGCCCATCACGTCGCGGAACTTGACGGACGGATTTCCTTCGCATATTAAATAATTAATTCATATGCGAAAGACTTTGATGCGCCAGCCCCGTGTGTTTCATCTCCTGCAAAAGGCACACACAGCCTTGTTCCGAGCAGCGGACCATGCCCTGAAAACCCAGTTGGGGCTGTCGACCACGCAACAAGCCGTGCTCTTTTCGCTCGCCCAACATGACGGCGCCCCAATCTCTCAAATCGCCGATCAATTGCACATGGGGTACTCAAGCCTCACGGGTCTTGTGGACAGGATGGAGACCCGAGGCCTCGTTACGCGTCGGCAAAACCAAGCCGATGCGCGAAGCGTTCATGTCTTCATCGAGGACAAAGGCCGCGCCATGGTCCAAGCCGCAATGCCGTTCACCAAGGGCATCAACGCCGCCTTGCTGGAACCTTTTTCGCCCACAGAACAAAACACCATTGAGAGGTTTTTGGACCATGTGGCGACGAACGCGACTGACGTCGTCGACCACCACGCCAACAATGCCCGTCAAGAAAGGTTTTCAGCATGACCCCAGGAATCGACATCAGCACCAGCGATCACATCACCCGTCTGACCATCAACCGACCTGAAAAAAAGAACGCCATCACACAAGCGATGTACGGCGCCATGGCGGACGCGCTTGAGGCCTATGGCGAAGACGACGCGATCCGTGCGTTTGTTTTCACCGGCGCAGGCGACATGTTCACGTCGGGCAATGATCTTCAGGACTTCGCGACCGGCAGCAGCGAGCATGATGTTCCGCCTGTTTTCCGCTTTCTGACAGCGATCGCGCACTGCCCCAAACCACTGATTGCGGCTGTGAATGGACCGGCCATTGGCGTCGGTCTCACCATGCTGCTCCACTGCGATCTTGTTTATGCGGCAAAGGCCGCCACCTTTGGTGCGCCCTTCGTCAAGCTCGGCCTTGTGCCCGAAGCTGCATCCTCGCTTCTTTTGCCCGAGGTCGTCGGCATGGCCATCGCTAATGACATCCTTCTTGCCGGCCGAACGCTGACAGCATCCGAAGCGCACGATTATGGCCTGGTGGCGCGGGTGTTTGCCGAGGCGGACCTCGAAAGAGAGGTGCACGCGATTGCTGCGCAGGTCGCCGCGTCGGCGCCGACTGCGATGAAACACTCAAAATCATTGATCCGGCATCGCCAAAAACTCGTGGCCGATCATATGAAGGTCGAAGCCAAACTCTTCAACCAACAGCTTCAGTCCACGGACTTTGCTGAAAGCGTTGCTGCGATGATGCAAAAGCGTGCGCCGGTCTACAGCTAACCGGCTGCTAGCTTTCATAGGTCTGGCTGACCCTGTAAGGATCAGCGGCAAAAACCCCGATCAACTTAAAGTCAGCAGAGAAATAGCCAAGCTCTTCGAGGGCACGGCGCACCGCCGGGTCATCTGGGTGCCCCTCTATTTCCGCTTGGAAACGGCTCACGTGAAATGTTGCGTCCTCCTGATAGCTTTCGAGCTTGGTCATGTTCACGCCGTTGGTCGCAAAGCCGCCAAGGGCTTTGTAAAGTGCTGACGGAATGTTGCGGACACGGAAAATAAAACTCGTCAGCATGACGCCCTCACCGCGCTCAGGGAATGCTGCCCCATCGGGCACGATGTGCAAGAACCGGGTCACGTTGCGATCAGCGTCTTGGCAGTCCGGCTCGATGATAGAGAGACCATAGTGTTCGGCTGCTTTGGACGGCGCAATCACAGCAATGTCTGTGGACGGAGAATCGCGCAGGGTGCGTGCAGCGCCAGCTGTGTCTCCTGCGGCTTCGGGCAAAAGCCCGCGGCGCGCGATCATCCGTCGGCACTGCGACAACGCCATGGGGTGGCTGCGAACGATTTTCAGCCCGTTGGGGTCGGCCCCTGGTAGGGCCATGAGCTGCATTTTAACGGGCAGAAAATGTTCTGCGACGACCGAAACGCCGCGATCGGGCAACAATCGGTAAACGTCATCGACGCGGCCTGCGAGGGAGTTCTCCACCGGCACCATGCCAGCATCGCAATCGCCCGAGGTGACAGCGTGAAACACCGCTTCAAAGGTCGCCATGGGCTGCGTTTCAAATGTCGGTGCGAACGTCGCGCAGCAAAGATCAGAAAAAGCCCCGGGCTCTCCTTGGAACGCGATCTTCATAGTCATGCTGTACTCTCCACACTGCCGTGCCAAAGCGCGCGTTGCGGCGGAGCGGAACCCCCGCTATGGCCTCGGCGACCCAAGCGCCAGAGCACAAAATGGCGCGACACAAAAGAGTTCTAGGACTGGCCATGAAAGACCCACTCTTCACCAATAAGCTCTCGAGCGCGATTCTCATTACGCTTCTCATGTTTGTGGGTCTGCCGGTCATCTTCAACACCGTTCAGACCTTGGCCGGTGGTCACCATGGGGATCATCATGCGTCCGAAGACAACCCCTTCAACCTTGCTTACATTCCCTATTCCAATCTCCAGGTGGCCGGTGCTCCGCAAGAGGAGGTCGTGGAAGTCTCGCTTGGCTGCTTAATGGCCGAGGCGAGTGCTGAGCGCGGCGCCCGCGGCGCCCTTGTTTGCACATCATGCCACAGCCTTGAGCAGGGCGGCGGCAATGGCACTGGTCCCGCTCTTTGGGGTATTATGGGTCGCCAGGTCGCAAGCGTGGGCGGCTTTGGCTACACCTCAGCGCTGCAGGGCCTCGGCGGTGATTGGGACTTCGAAAAAATGGATGCCTATCTCGCCAACAGCCAGGCCTTCGTGCCGGGCACGCAGATGGTTCAAAAGATTTCGAAAGAGAACAAGCGCGCCGACATTCTCGCCTATCTTGCGAGCTTAAGCGATGGCGATGTGCTGGCGTTCCCCGAATGCGTGCCGCCAGCCATCGAAGAAGACGAGGTCGCAGCCCTCGATCAAGCCGACACGCTCTGATCCTCGCCTAGTAGAACCCAGCAAGCTCCGCGCTTCGTTCGCCTGCCTCCACGGCAGCGGCGAAGCGGTCAACGAATTCCGAGCCGTCTGTGGTTTTCTGCACCAAGACAATCCTTTTGTCCGCAGGGTCGCGCGCCCGGCGCACAAGCCCATGGATCGACAGCGCATCAAGCGCCCGACTGATCGCCGGTTTTGGGACCTCAAGGTCTTCGCTGAGGCGCCGCACCGTGTGCGGGCCTGGCGTCAGGTAGACGGTAAGAAGAAGCGCCCATTGGCGCATGGAGAGGTCCGGCTGGTCGTCACGCACCAACTCCACCATCACATCACGCCAGGGTGTCAGGGTCTCTGAGAGGCTCACGAATCACGGCTCCTTCTGATATTTCGCTATCGAAACAGCCCATGCTGTACAAGCCTTGACTTATCCCCCGAACACTTGGCCTCTTTTGCTGCCACCTAGCTGCGCAAGAGATCATTGATCGCGGTTTTGGAGCGGGTTTGTGCATCGACGCGCTTGACGATCACCGCGCACGCAAGCGCCGGGCCATTCGCGCCCGCCCCTGGGAAGGTCCCCGGCACAACCACCGAATAGGGAGGCACCTCACCATAAAGCACCTCGCCTGACTGACGATCGACGATCTTGGTCGAGGCGCCAAGGAACACGCCCATCGAAATCACCGAACCTTCCCGCACGATCACGCCCTCGGCGACCTCCGAGCGCGCACCGATAAAGACATTGTCCTCAACAATCACAGGATTGGCCTGCAACGGCTCAAGCACCCCGCCAATGCCTGTCCCCCCTGAGATATGACAATCGCTGCCAATCTGCGCGCATGATCCGATCGTCGCCCATGTGTCGACCATCGTCCGTTCACCGACATAGGCGCCAATATTGATATAAGACGGCATCAAGACCGCGCCTGGCGCCACGAACGAGCCTCGGCGCACCGTTGCTGGCGGCACCGCGCGAAACTTGGCATTGACGAAATCCTCTTCGGTCCAGCCATCGAATTTCGAGGGCACCTTGTCGAACCACGACGCCTGGCCCGGACCGCCTGCGATGGGTGCGTTGGGGTTCAAACGAAAGGACAAAAGCACCGCTTTTTTGAGCCACTGGTGCACCTCCCAATCGCCCGCATCGGTTTTCGACGCAACGCGATAGATACCGCTATCAAGCCCGGTCAGCGCCTCAGCGACGGCGGCGCGAACGTCATCACCCTCGCTCCCGTCATCAAAGGCCGCCTCAATGGTGGCGCGGACATCGCTCTCTTGCATGGGGGCTCCTTCGTCAGCCGGTGAGGCCGATCAGAAATTGGGTCAAATCGCCCGTGGTATGATGAATATGCTCTGCGTCTGCAAGCGCGGCACCTGGCCGCTTTTCTGGCGGCTCATTGGCGATCCAATCGGCGTCCCCGGTCACAAGGATGGTGGTCATGCCGCGCCGATGCGGCTCTTCTAAGTTGATGGCGATGTCTTCGAACATCGCTGCGGCTGATGTGTCGATGCCAAAATGGGCGCTCGACGCATCATAGTTTTCGGCACGAGGCTTTGGCACCCAGCCGCTCATTTCGACATCGAACACATCGTCGATGACATCACCAAGCCCCATTTTGCCGAGCACATTGGCCGCGTGACGGCGGCTTCCATTGGTGTGCACGAACTTTCGACCTGGGAGCGCTTCGATTGCGGCCCGAAGCTCCGGCGCAGGATCAAGCGGAGACAGATCGATCGTGTGCACGAAATCCATGAAAGCGTGCGGATCAACATCATGCTCCCGCATCAGCCCAGCAAGCGTTGTCCCATGCGCCGCATAGAGGCTCTTCTGCACACGTCGCGCTTCATCGCGATCAAGCTTTAAAAGATCGCTGACATAGCTCGTCATTCGAAAATTGATCTCTTCGAAAAGATTGCATCGCGCGGGATAAAGCGTGTTGTCGAGATCAAACACCCAGTCGCGCACATGGGCAAAGTCTTGCGCCAATCCGTTCGAGGTCACTGGGCGACAGCGAGGTCGGGGTTGAATTGCTCTGGGGTGAACTCGAACGTCCAAGCGTTCTCACCCCCCGTATCGATGCGGCGGAAGACGGCGGTATCAAAGCCCTCTTCTTCACAGGCGATATCGCTGCGCGCATCGAACTGCACCGATGAGACGCAAAACGGCGTGTCCCCACCAGCGAGGGTCAGCTCCTGGTTTTCCGCCTGCATGATGCCAAAGACGTAATAGGGCTCCTCGCCCAGTGCCCCGCGACGGACCTTGGCGCAGGCGCTTGTGTCTAGCCGCCACCATCCCGATGAGCGATAACCCTCTTGGTCATCTGTGGGCTGAGCGAAGGCAGCCCAGACCGGCAACATCGTCTCGTTACAGAAGAAAAAGCCAAGCTGGGCGTCGTCATCATTGGCCTCAGCAATCAACGCATCGACCAGCGCCGCGTCGATCACGGCATCGGACCCGAGACCTCGGTCGCGGCGATATTGGCGAAGCGCGGTTTTCGTTGCGGCACCAAAAGCGCCGTCAATCGCGCCAATATCAAAGCCCAAATCATTCAGCAGCCGCTGGACGCCAGCAATTTCTGCGTCCCGGAGGGGGAAATTCCGCTCGTCGGTAAAGTCGGTGATAAAGTCCCCGCCGTCTTCCAACGTCACTTCCACCGGATAGAAATCGCGTTGCCGTTGCGGGTCATCCGAACACACGCCCTGATCCCGCAAGGTAAAGAGGCTGTCGTTCTGCACACAGAGCGGCGTCTCGCCGGACCAGGTCCTTAAAGGCCCGCGATGGCCCGGGATCGCTTCTGCGTAAACAAAGTACCGGCCAGGATCGATGTCGTCGCTGATCACCCGTTTGCACTGACCGGGGCGAAGCCGCCACCAACCGCGGGTCAAGAGCTCTTGCTCATCAAAAAACCCAAGCGCCGCGGACAGCGCATAGCTCGACTTGTTGCACAGGCTGTATTCGGCCGATGCCTTGGGCGCGGCCGCGACACTGACGACAACAGCAAGAAGGGCCAAGATCGAAAGGCGTGGCCAGGAAGGAAGAAAATGCGTCAAGGCAAGCCCGTTAACGTTGATCGAGGGACCCCGTCTTGTCGTCCATTCGTCCGCCGGGATCAAGCACCGTGAAGCGATCACGCACAAAGCGTCATGGGATCGGTTGGCGAACCTCGCCCGCGCGCCTAGACTTTCTCCATGGTTGCCAAACTCTCCGACGAGGCCAGAAAAAAATTCTTTCACGCGCACCCGGCTTGGGCTGAGGTCGTGGGCCAGGACGCCGCTAAAACCACGTTGCAATTCAACAATTTCAAGGAGGCATGGGCATTCATGACCCAAGTGGCTCTGTTTGCTGAGCAGACCGACCACCATCCTGAATGGTTCAACGTCTACAACCGGGTCGAGATCACCCTGACGACGCATGATGCCCATGGCCTCTCCGAACGGGATGTCGCCATGGCCGAATTCATCGACCGTTTGCGGCCCTAAGTCTTCCCGCAGCGGCCCAGGTGATGCATGATCACCCCCGCATTCGCAGGGGGCGGGCATGCTCGATAAATTGCAATCACTCTACACAGCGAAGGCAAGGCCGCGCACAGCCAACGACTCCGAGGGCATGGGCGAGGAGCCATGGTGGAATGAGGTCACCCTCGCCGTCGCGGCGGTGGATGAATCCTCCAAGCTGACCCGCATCCTTTTCACCTATTTCCTGACCGCCAGCCTCTACGTCGCGATTGCGGTGTTCAGCACGACGCGAGAAACCCTGCTCGTGAACGCTGGGATCGAGCTGCCGATTATCGGCACCCACGTCCCCGTGAACGCCTTTTATGTGCTGGCGCCCGGCCTTCTTGTGGCGTTTCATATCAACCTGATTGTGAAGCTCTGGACTCTGAAGAAAAAAGCCGAGATTCAGGGCAACGAACTCGAAGAACGGTTTGGCGAGGAGCATGGCGAAGAGCCGGTGCGCACCTATCGCGAACTCCTCTTCCCCTATGATTTCACGATGATCGTGGCGGGGCCCCAGGGGCGGCCATTGACCCGCTCCGCCATGGGCATGGTCATTGCCCTCACTGTTTTTATCGGTCCGCTCGCCCTGTTGATCGTGTCGATGCAGCGCTACGCCCCGGCCGGGCACAGCCTGATGACCGTTTATCATGGAGCGCTGGTCGCCTTTGATGCGGCGGCCCTGGTCCTTTTTCGTCTTGGTCTCAGACGACGGGGCATGGTCCGCGCGATGGTGTGGACCGCCTTACAAAGCGCACTCCTCGCCAGTGTTGGCGTGTCAGCCCTCTTGATCGTGGCCCTGCGGCTGTCCCTCGAAGACAACCCAGCGCCGATTTACAAGGCCAAAGAGCGCTCCTTCGTGCAAGAAATCGAAGCGCGGTCAAAAAACCCGTCTCGGTTCACCAGGACCAGTGATGCCAGGAAACCGTCTGGTGAAGCGCATACTCGAATTAAGCGAGAACCAGAGTTCGAAAAGCGCGAAGCGCGTCTTGCAAGATGGCTCTTGCCCCTCATGGATGCTCCCGGATCGTTCTGTCTCGTTAATCCAGGTTTGGCGCCGGATATCTGCCCGGCTTTAAGACGGGGTGATCTGATTAACGACACCCTCGATCTGGTTGAGAGCCGCGAAAGGATCGTTCGTGACAACAATCTGGATCAGCGGCCTCTCAGCAAAGCACTTGATCAATTGTGTTCCGCCGCCATCGCTGGCTTGGAGGGGCGACAACTCGATCTTTCCGGTCGCTCCCTTCGACTTGTGGACCTCAATGGCGGTGTGGCTCCGTGCATTCAGTTTTCGGGAGCAGACCTGACCGGCGCCGATTTGAATGAAGCGCATATGGTGGGTGCGAACTTTTTTGGCGCCAATTTAACAGGCGCAGACGCCTATCGGGCATATCTCGCGGGCGCTTCATTTGGATCTCAGGCCAACCTGACGGACGCTGACTTCGGTTTTGCCAACCTAAGTGGAGCATCGCCTGTTGATGTGGTGGCTCGAAACACCCAATTCTACTACACGAACCTGACCGACGCCGAATTTATCCGAGGCTTTCTGACCGGCTCGACCTTCTATGCATCAACTGCAGTGGATACGGATTTTACTGATGCTGATTTATCGTATACTGATTTTACCTATGCTGATTTGAGTTTAACAAATCTCAACCAGTCTATTCTGCTGCACGCTAATTTTGGCGGTGCAAACCTGATCAACGCCATGATCGGGTCAGACTTCTATTTCGGAACAGATCTTGAGCGCACCATCCTGTCGGGCAGTACCCTGGAATGGTCCCAAAACTACACCACAGGACGGCAAGAGGTCGCAATTGGGCCCGGCGAGGGAACAATGATCGTCGAGTGGGCCAATCCCAACAAGCTGCTTATCTTTGCCGACGGCGCTTGTTTTGCTCCGCTGGTCAAAGTCGATGACACCGGAGCGGTTTGCGGGACGGCCAATATCGGAGGTTACGCTGATATTAATCCAGAGATTGCCAATCGGAAGAGTTATCGAAACAAATTCTATACACGGTTCGAGGACGTCGCGATCGGGACTGAATTTGTCCCGGCCGCCCGCCTCTTCAACGATTTTGCACGTGCGGCCTGTGTTCGGTACGGATCGCAACCCATCGGGCCTGACGGCGCACCCATGGCGCTTCAATCGTGCTGGGCACCGGCATTCGCTGAGCGCATGCATTGGTACTATTGCGGGGAAATGCGCAGAGAATCCCGCGGAAGCGGACGAAGGTCCAAGTTCCGTCCACCAAGCTCTTATCAAGGCCAAAGGGTCGACTCGAACACGTGTAAGGATGTCGGCATGGGTCGCGAGGACGAGCTTGAATGGTACAAGACCATCTTAACGCAGGACGATGGGTATGTGCCAGACGGTCTAAGATAGGCTGCTGCCCGCTAAATCCCTACGTGACTTCTTAACAGCTGCCACACCTTTCCCTGCTAGACCCGGCCCGTTGCGGGGTCGGTCTTGGGAGGGACATGAGCATGGCGTCCATCGCACTGGTCGATGACGATGAGAACATCCTGACCTCCGTGTCGATCGCGCTGGAGGCTGAGGGCTATGGCGTCACCACCTTTACGGATGGGGCATCGGCGCTTGATGGTATTTTGGGCAAACCGCATGATCTCATCCTTTCCGACATCAAAATGCCGCGCATGGACGGTGTCGAGCTGCTCCGCCGGCTGCGGCAGGACTCCACGGTCCCCTTTATCTTCCTGACCTCCAAGGATGACGAAATCGACGAGGCGCTTGGTCTGACGATGGGCGCGGATGATTACGTCCGGAAACCCTTCAGCCAGCGCCTTCTTTTGGAACGGGTGAAGGCCGTGCTGCGCCGGGCCACCACCGCGCCCAACGAAGCCCGGGACGAACAAAACCAAATCATGCGTCGCGGCAGCTTAACCCTCGATCCTCCGCAGCACGCCTGCAGCTGGAAAGGGGAGCGGGTGACCCTGACGGTGACCGAGTTCTTGATCCTCCAGGCTCTCGCCGCGCGGCCTGGTTTTGTGAAGTCGCGCGATGCCCTGATGGATGCTGCGTATGATGATCAAGTGTATGTCGATGACCGCACGATCGACAGCCATATAAAACGTATCAGGAAGAAATTCAGAGTCGTTGACGATAGTTTTGACGGTATCGAGACACTTTATGGCGTCGGTTACAAATACAATTGCGACTAACGCCCCCGGTCAGCGGCCCTCCAGGGCGCTGCGTGCCACACGGCGAGAGACCCCGCGCCAGCGTTGGCGTGGGCTCACATCGTCCTTGCCTCGACCAAAGCGGTACGGCGCAGCGCTCGTCCTTGGCAACACGGTTGGCCTGATCCTTTTGCTGCTTGGCGCCATGGGGCTTGGTGCCTATCGCGATGCGGTCGTGGACCATCAGTTTTCGCTCATTGAACGACAAGCAGATTTAGGCCGTGCCCTGATCGAACACGATAGAGTGTGCGGCGGCGCGGGCTGCTTTGAAAACCCAGGGCGCGCGCAACAAGTCCTGCTTGATGCGACGGCTGGGTTTGGCGGCCGTGTTGTGCTTTTTCAAAGTGTCGGCGGGCAACCGGCCTTGATCGCTGAAACAGGGTTGCTCAATGAAGGGCCCGCTGATGTCTTACCAATTCCCGATGCCTTGCCCATGCAAGCGTTGCCTTCGGACAGCTCTGGCTTCTTAGGATCGCGTCTCGAGACCTGGATTTTTGATGCCCCTTTGCGCAACAAGGCAACAGCGCGCAGCCTGACCGACGATATCGCAGACATCTTGGTCCGTGAGCAAACGGCCGTCGCCTCCTTGCGCCTCAATCAAGATCGCGAGGTCATTGCTTCGTTCAGTATACCTATTTTCGATAATGACAGTGGCGTGGTGATCGGTGCCTTGGCGGCGGAAACAAGCAAGGTTGATGTTGCGAGCCCACGCCTGCGCCAAGCGCTTTTCCCGATGGTCCTCCTGACGCTGCTAACAGCATCGGCATCGGCCGTGCTCCTCACCGCGGCCGTCTCGCAACCGGTGCGAGAGCTGTCAGCGGCCGCCGACCGCATTGCCGCGTCGGTAGGACGGGCCGGGCAGGTACATATCCCTGACTTTGATCACCGTCCGGATGAAGTTGGTAAACTCAGCCGGTCCTTCCGTGCCATGACGGCCGCACTGGTCGAGCGAATCGAAAACATCGACAGTTTCGCCGCCGATGTCAGTCATGAAATGAAAAACCCGCTCACCTCCCTCCGCAGCGCCGTGGAGACCCTCGATAAGTGCAAAACGGATCATCAGCGTGAGCGACTTCTTGAGGTGATCAGCAATGATGTCGAGCGGCTTGACCGTTTGATCTCTGATATCTCCAGCGCGTCGCGCCTCGATGCGTTGCTTGCCACCGAAGAACGCCGGGTGGTGAGCGCCGTTCAGCTGATCGGCGATGTGGCAAGCTCTTATAAGGCTGTCACCGATGCGGGCGGACCAATGGTCAATTTCTGGAACGACACGGATGCTGACCCGAAAATCTTTGCCACGCCCAGCGCGTTCGGCCGCGTGATCCGCAACCTCATTGACAACGCGATCAGCTTCAGCCCGAAAAATGGCGCTGTTACAGTGGCTATTGAGAAAGATGACGGACAGCGCCAGGGTTTCATTCTGGTGACTGTGACTGACGAAGGACCTGGCGTGCCCGAGGACAACCTCGAGAGTATTTTCAACCGCTTTTACACATCGCGACCTGACGGCGCGACGTTTGGATCCAATTCTGGCCTCGGCCTTGCCATCGCTCGGCAGATTGTGAAGAGCCATGGCGGCTACATCTGGTGCGATAACGTCAAGGACCCGGATCACCCCGAAACAACTGGCGCTTGTTTTTATTTGGAAATTCCGATCCATAGCAAGGGCATCTTGGCCTAATGCCGCTGCACGGCACGGCGATTGGCGTGGCGTTGGATCTAGAGGGGCCTTTGCGCGGCGTTCTGCTTGTGGGCCCGCCGGGAAGCGGAAAGTCGCGCCTCGCCGCCGAATTGATCGCGCATTGCCCCCACCAACGCACGGGCCTCATCGCCGACGATTTGATCCAGTTCGACAGCTGCGGCTGGGCCATTGTGCCCGAGGCAGGCCCCCTTCTTCATCTTCGCGGGGTGGGCATTGCAAAAGTGCGCGCCGCACCACCCATGGCCATCGATTTCATTGTCACCCTGGGACCAAACGACAATGACGCTTGCATCAAAACGGAAGAGGCGCTCACGGGTGCACAGACGGTCCCGGTGGAACCCGATGGCGCGAACGCAGCTGCGCTGCGGTTGGCGCTGAGATCTCTTGCATCCGGGCAGTCTCTGTGGTGCGGTTTTGAGCCCGGACCAAACACACACTGAGGATCACCATGATTGGGATTGTTGTCGTCACCCACGGCAATCTGGCTAAGGAGCTTCTCCTTGCCGCGCTGCATGTTGTGGGGCCCCAGCAAGGGCTGCGGTCGGTCTGTATTGGCGCAGATGATGACATGGAAAAACGCCGGCGCGACATCGTTCGGGCCGCAACCGAAGCTGGGGGCGAGCACGGCGCCATCATCCTCACCGACATGTTTGGCGGAACGCCATCCAATCTTGCCATTGCGGTGATGGAAGAAGCCAAAAGCGAAGTCATCGCAGGCGTCAATCTTCCCATGCTGATCAAACTCGCGCCGCAAGCTTACCGGGAAAAAACGCCCATGGCCGATGCCGTCAAGGATGCCCATGAGGCGGGACGGAAATACATCAACGTGGCATCTTGGGTCCTCAAAGGTGAAGAGGCAGGCGCGTGAGCCCCGTCGCGGAAGCATCGGTCACGATCGTCAATGTCCGAGGCTTGCACGCGCGCGCCGCCTCTAAGATCTGCGAAGAAGCAGCAAAATTCAGTGCCAAGATGACCGTCAGCAAGGACGGCACAAGCGTCGGTGCCCGCTCGCTCATGGCGCTTCTCATGCTCGGCGCAGGAAAGGGCTCAAGCGTTCAGCTCAAGGCTGAAGGGGACGACGCCGACGCCGCGCTTAACGCGCTTAGAACGCTCATCGAAGCGGGTTTCTACGAAGACGATCCAGCGTCATGAGGGGCGATTAGCCGAGCTGAAACACTTTTGTCGGCGCCAGGGTCAGCCCGTCGAGTTTGCACAGCGCCACGGCGCCTTGATCATCCTCAACCAGCACCGCTGGGATTGCACCCCGCTCTCCTGCACGCAGCGTCTTTGCCCTGGGCGGCGCCAACACGATCCCCTGCCCTGCGCGCAATCGATTGGCTTCACCCAGGCTGACCTTCTCTTTTGGATGATCAACCAAGGCATCACCGAGCGGGATCAAACAATCATCAAACCGCTCGTGATCGCGCGCCTCGGCCCCTATCCGCTCGGAGGCAGCATGGCCGGTCACCTCCTCCATCGTCACCGCTTCGTCTTCACTGAAGGGGCCAACCCGCGTGCGGCGCAATCGGCTGACATGAGCCACAGTACCGAGCGCCTCGGCGAGGTCCCGCACAAGGGCGCGGACATAGGTCCCCTTACCCACCACAGCTTCAAAAACAGCGTGGTCCTGGTCTGGTTGCTCGATCAGATCGAAACGATCGATTTGAACCGTGCGGGACTGAAGTTCCGGTGCTTGCCCGTCACGGGCCAAATCATAGGCACGCTGACCATTGACGAGGATCGCCGAGAACGCTGGCGGACGCTGGTCAATGGTGCCGCGGAATGCCGATAATTTCGCTTCGATCGCCTCATGTGTTGGCCGCGCTTCGCTTGTCTCTACCACCTCGCCCTCGCGATCATCGGTGGAGGTTCGCTCGCCCCATCGGGCCGTGAACCGGTAAGTCTTCGGGCCATCTTGAACAAAGGGAACCGTCTTCGTCGCTTCGCCAAAGGCGATCGGCAAGATTCCCGTCGCAAGCGGGTCAAGGGTGCCAGCGTGGCCAGCCTTCTGGGCCTCGCCAAACCATTTCATCCGCGAAACAGCCTCGGTTGATCCGTAGTCATAGGGCTTGTCGAGGATTAGCCAACCATGCACACGGCGGCCTTTTTTACGCCTCGCCATCACGCCTCCTCAGGCAAAAGAAAAGGCCGGGGGTCTACCCACCGGCCTCGTTTCGTCAAGAGGAAGCTGCGCCCCCGCGCAAGCCTAGCCCTGAACGTCGACGTCGTAACCATAACTCCGTAGCAGGCGGGTCAGGTCATTCGCGCTTTCTTTTTCGTCCATTGCCGTCAGAACGGCCCGGTTAAACATGGCGGGCATGGTGAACCATGAGCCGCCATCTTTCCAGCGCATCACAAGGGCAGGCGCGACATCAACCGCGAACCCAACTTCGAAGTCTTCGCGCTCAAAACCGGGGAAAAGACGAATCGTCGCCTCACTCGAGATCGGTGCGACCGCCGTGCCCGTGGTCAAAGAGCGATCAGGCTCCTCAACAGCTTCGGGTTGCGTGCCTTCGACTGTTTCCTTGACCACCTCGAAGTCGCTTTGAACATCCAAGTCGTCATCTTTATTCTTGCGTTTGAAAAACATCTCCACCCTCCGTCAGACAAACGTCATCGTAACGTTGTTGCGTCTGCCAGCCCAGCAATCAACCCTCTATTAACATTTCGAAGGGGTCTGCGCTAGGAATTTCCTTTCAACAACTCAGAGATGCGATCAGCGCGGTCAAAACTCTCATCTTTTTCAAAGCGCAACTGCGGGATGAACTTCATCGACAGTTTCGGCGCGAGAACACCGCGGATTTTCGGTGCCATGTCACGCAAGGCGATCACCGTCTCTTCCACCTCAAAACCCCCAAGGGTGGTGACGAACACCGTCGCTTGTTTGAGATCGGGTGAGGCGGTCACCTCTGTCACCGTCACACTGCGCCCCGATAGACGGTCGTCGTGAACCTCTTCACGCTGAAACATTTGCGCGAGTTCGTGGCGAACCAATTCTCCGGCGCGCAATTGGCGCTGGGAGGGGCCTTTTTCCGATCGGTGGGCACGCATACTCATACCCCTTGAACTAAGCGCCCAAGCGGGCCGGCGCAAGCCAGGCTAGCGCACGTGGATTCCGCATTCAGTCTTGGCTTGGCCGCGCCAACGGCCCGCGCGGACATCATCGCCTTCCGCCACCGGTTGGGTGCAGGGCCAGCATCCAATCGATGGATAGCCTTGAGCCACCAATGGATGCGGCGGCAGATTGTGGGCCTCGACATAAGCACGCACATCATCCGCGGCCCAACTCACCAAGGGGTTCACTTTAAAATGCGTGCCGCTCCACTCAAAGCTTGGCAGCAAAGCGCGACCTTCACTGTGAAAGGCCTTCCGGCCTGTGATCCAGGCGTCAAACCCATCAAGCGCTCCTTTCAGCGGACGGACCTTCCTGAGGTCACAGCACGCATCAGTATCTCTGCGCCAAAGATCACCCTTTGGATCCTCGCGAGCAGCCTCGTCATCATTTGGCTTGATGTCACGCACATCGGACAACCCCAGCTGGGCAGAGAGTTTCTTCCGATAACTGATCGTCTGTGCAAAATGCTTCTGTGTTTCAAGAAAGATCACAGGCGTGCTTGGGTTCACACGGCTCACAAGATGCAGCAGCACTGACGATTCTGCGCCAAACGAGCTCACCAATGCAATCTCGTCTTGAAAAACATGATTGATGGCATGGTCGAGGATATCCTCAGCCGATGCACCGATAAACTGATGAGCCAGTTCAGTGGCCCGTGCATCGGGGTCGTTATCACTGTTGCGTAGAGGGATCACTTGAGCAGTCACAGCACATCACCTCTCAACCGATGCGCGGGCGTGCCCTCCTCAGCAGGTTGGTAGACAAAACGATAAGCGCTCAACGCAAAACGGAAATCATCGAGTCGACCGTCATTAACGTCTTCGACCGTATCAATCCCCACCCGCCGCGCATACGCTGCCTGGTCGGGCAAAAGATCGCCGCTGGCGCGAATCTCGCCCTTAAACCCGTACCGTGTCCGGAGCACACGAGCCTGGCTAAAGGCTCGACCATCCTTAAACTTCGGAAAGACGAGGCGCACCACCGCCACACCATCAAGCGCGGGTGCATCCGTCATGATATCCTGGTCATGCGCAAGATCGAGTACGTCGTCCGTTGGCGCATCGATCAACGATCCATCGCTGAGGTTAAGCAGCTTGATCATAAAGCGCCTCCTTAAAGGGCTCTGCGCCAAGACGGCGATAGGTGTCGATAAACCGCTCATCTGGGTCCAGACGAAGAACCAGGTACTGCTCGACCACCCGTTCAACAGCATTCACCACCTCGTCGGTGGAAAGCCCGCGGCCGACGACCTCACCAATGGCAGCATCCTCATCGGCACGGCCGCCAAGGGTCAGTTGATAGAACTCTTCGCCTTTTTTATCGACGCCAAGAATTCCAATATGACCGACGTGATGATGCCCGCAGGCGTTGATGCAACCTGAGATTTTGATCTTCAGCTCACCGATCTGTGCTTGACGCCCTGGGTCAGAAAACCGCCTTTGAATACGGTTGGCGACTGGAATCGACCGCGTGTTGGCAAGGTTGCAATAATCAAGACCAGGGCAAGCAATGATGTCCGAAATCAGGCCAGCATTGGCCGATCCAATCTCCGCCCCCTCAAGCGCCTGCCACACAGTATAAAGATCATCGAGCTTGAGATGCGGCAGCACCATGTTCTGTTCATGCGTGGTGCGAATATCGGAAAAGCCGTATTGATCAGCAATATCCGCCAGAGCATCCATCTGAGACGAAGAGATGTCGCCAGGGGGCGCATCATTCGGCTTCAACGAAATCGTTGCCGACGCATAGCCAGGCACCTTATGCGGATGAAGATTAAAGCGGGCCCAGGCGGCAAAACGGGGATCACTTGCTTTAGCCTTTTCAAAGCTCTCGCTTTCCTCGGGAAGGCGCTCAAAGGCAGGTGGGGCAAAATATTTTGCGATCCGTGCACGCTCGGCTTCAGGCAAATCAATACTGCCCGCTGGACCCATCGCGCGGAACGCATCGAACTCTCGTTCCACAGCAGCACGGAAATCATCAATACCCATCTCATTCACGAGAATCTTAATTCGCGCCTTATAGATATTGTCGCGTCGACCATGGACATTGTAGACTCGTAAGATCGCCTCGAGATAGGATAAAAGCTCTGCCTGCGGTAGAAATGACCGGATTTCCTCTGCGATGTAAGGTGTGCGGCCCTGACCGCCGCCGACGAGCACCTTAAAGCCCGGCTCGCCGGACTCATTTCGCCGCATCTGCAGGCCAATATCGTGAACTGCAATCGCTGCACGGTCTTCTTCCGTGGCGCTCACCGCGATTTTAAATTTCCTTGGTAGGAAGGTGAACTCAGGGTGGAATGTTGACCACTGACGAATAATTTCACACGTCACACGTGGGTCTTCGACCTCGTCGCGCGCCGCACCAGCAAAGGGGTCTGTCGTGGTGTTGCGGATGCAGTTTCCTGAGGTCTGAATCGCGTGCATCTCCGCCTCGGCCAGCCGCGCGAGAATGTCGGGGGTGTCGATCAGCTTGGGCCAGTTGAACTGCATGTTCTGGCGCGTACTGATATGACCATAGTCTTTGTCGTAGTCACGCGCGATCGAAGCAAGCACGCGCAGCTGATCCGACGACAGTGTCCCATAAGGGATCGCTACACGGAGCATATAGGCGTGAAGCTGCAGATAAAGGCCATTCATCAACCGCAAGGGTTTGAATTCATCCTCGGTGATATCACCAGCGATCCGGCGATCAACCTGGCGACGGAACTCCGCCACCCGGTCGTTGACCATGGCTTTGTCTATATCATCATATTGATACATCAGTGCACATCCCTTTGCGCCTGACGGCCAAATTGAGGGTGAATGGTCGGGCCGGCGTCGCGAATCTCTTCCCGAAGACGGCCGCGACCCGAAGGCATGTGGTCCGCCTCGACATCCATCAGATAAGGACCCACCGCACGCGCCTCATCAGCAGTCGCTTGCTGGAGCGCCTCAAGGGCCGCCTCGCCTTCGAGAATAACAGCCGTCACCAATTCCTCAGTCCACGCCCCATCAGCGCGCCAATAAATCGTCTCGCCGGAGAAAAGATCATTGGCGGTGATCACTTTGCGGCCGCTGTTTTTGCCTTTTTTGACACCGCCCGCGGCAATTTTTACTGGCGTCGTCATGCTGCTGCCTCCGCCCGGAGAAGGGCATCAAGTTCGTCACCGCGCGCCTTGGCGGCGACATCGCCAATGACCAAAAGCGCTGGCGCGGCAATCTGGGCCGCTGCGTCGCCAAGACGACCAAGCTCGCTGCGCACAATCTGTTCATTCGGCAAGGTGCCGCTGGCGATCACAGCGATCGGCGTCGAGGGCGCAAGCCCGCCCTCGATCAAGGCGTCACCCACATGGCCGGCGCGGCGCACACCCATAAAAACGACAATCGTTCCGCCGAGCTGCGCGAGCGCCTTCCAATCGATATCGGGCGTGCCGCCACCGCCTGCTTCTGCGGTCACAAAAGTCACCGCTTGGCTGAGACCGCGATGGGTCAAAGGAACGTCGGCGGAGGCCGCGCAGCCGAGCGCCGACGAAATGCCAGGCACGACGGTGGCTGTGACCCCTTCGGCCCGCAAGGCGTCGAGTTCCTCGCCGCCGCGACCAAAGATGAAAGGATCGCCGCCCTTCAGACGCACAACCCGCTTTCCCTGCCGCGCCAGATCGGCCATCAGCGCGCCGATCTTTGGCTGCGGAAGCGCGTGATCTGCCCGTTTCTTGCCGACATAAATGCGCTCAGCATCTCGGCGACAAAGCTCCAACACACCATCGGAGACCAAGTTGTCGTAGAGAATGACGTCGGCCTCCTGGCAGACACGAAGGGCCTTAAGCGTGAGAAGCTCCGGATCGCCTGGACCAGCGCCCACAATATGCACATGCCCTGGCTGTGAAGGCGCATGCAAAGCATCATCAAAATACCGCTCGGCCAACGCCTCGTCGCCGCGAAGAAGAGCGTCCGCCGCCGCCCCATCAAAGAAACGCTCCCAAAACCCGCGGCGATGATCTGGCCCGATCGTCTCCATCACCAGGCCGCGGCGGTCTTTGGCAAAGCGGATCACCTCACCAAGACGCTGGGGCAGCATCGCTTCAAGTCGCTCACGCAAGCGGCGGCCAAAAACCGGCGCCCGACCGCCCGTGGAAATGCCCACCACCAGATCGCCGCGCGCAACAATCGATGGGATCACCACGTCGCAAAGCTGGGGCATGTCGACAGCATTGACAGGAACACCGTGCGCCCGGCCAAGCTTTGCCACACGTTCGTCCTCCGCCTCGTCACCGGTCGCCGCGACAATCAATTTTGGGTGATCAGAAAACGCCTCATCGGACAACGGCTCAGAACGCAGAACGACGCGCGCGCCGAGTTCTTGCGCCAACGCGCCGTCGGGCGCTGCGTGAAACGCAACGATCCGGGCGCCTGCAGGCAACAGCAGCCTCGCCTTGCGCAGTGCTAATTCACCACCACCGCTCAACAAAACAGTGGCACCATCGAGATCCATAAACGCTGGAAAGTAGCGCATCGTAAGAAAACCTATTCCGGTGTGACCGAGACCACCTATGTGGAGTGACCAACAGGGTTCGACAAACGAATGTTCGCAAGACTCGCCATTAGGTTTCCTGATAGATAAGGCCGCAGACCATGCGTAAATTGCCCCCACTGAATGCCCTTCGCGCCTTTGAGGCGGCTGGACGGCATTTGTCGTTTAGTAGAGCTGCAGACGAACTGGCTGTGACACCCGGCGCCATTAGCCAGCAAATGCGCATCTTAGAGGACTGGTTGGGGGCGCCGCTCTTTCGGCGAGACCCCAAGGGCCTCTCCCTCACCGAGGCAGGTTTGGCCGCTCTCCCCCATATGCGCGAGGGCTTTGATCGGCTGGCCGCTGGCGTCCGGCTGATGAAAGCGACGGATGGCCCCTCCCGCGTCACAGTGTCTGTGGCGCCGTCCTTCGCCTCAAAATGGCTCGTGCCGCGCCTCGACCGTTTTCAGGAAAACCATCCCCAGCTCGATATCTATGTGCACGCCGACATGAACCTGGTGGATTTCGCGGATGACGACGTCGATGTGGCGATCAGGTTCGGGCCCGGCGGCTATGAGGGTCTCATCTCCGAACGTTTGATGAGCGAGACGATCGTTCCTGTTTGCGCTCCAGGACTGATCAATGGCGATCCACCGCTGAAAGAGCCGATGGACCTCAAGCAACAAACCTTGATCCATGACGACAGCAATAGAGACGGCGTCGCGACGTGGGCCATGTGGCTGCGGGCCGCCGGGGTCGATTGCGACGGCGATCGCGGCCCGCGCTTTAACCAGTCCTCGCTGGTGATTGAGGCCGCGGTGGCGGGCAAAGGGGTGGCGCTGGCGCGCTATGCCCTCGCCGTGGCTGATCTCGAAGCAGCGCGCTTGGTGATCCCGTTCAACTACGAGACCCCCACCGATTTTGCCTATTGGGTGGTCTACCCAGAGGCCAAAGCCTCGCTGCCAGAGGTCGCGAGCTTTATTGCGTGGCTGAAGGATGAGGCTTCTGGGGCTGAGCCGAAGTGATGCCGGCCTTTTCAAGTTCGGGCTCGAGTTTGCCGGCCACGGCCAACCCAAACATCCGATAGTCGCTGATCAGCGACCAAAGGGGATGGGTGAAGGTCGCAGGCTTGTTGCGCTCAACAAAGGCGTGGCTCACCCAGGCAAAACCGTAACCCACCACGGGCATGAGGAAGAGAAGCAGCGGCCGTCCCGAAATCAGGGCCCAAGCGGCGACCACCAAGGTAAGGGCCGTGCCAGCGTAGTGAAGGTGCCGCGTGCTCGGCTTGGCGTGCTCTTGCAGATAAAAGGGCCAAAAGGACTGATAGTTTTCGTGGCGCATGTTTCACTCCTTCGGCGTCAGCTTGAGAAGACGACCTTCGCCTCCATCCTCGCCGCCATCCTCGAACAGCCAAACATGGCCGTTTGGCCCCTGCTCAACTTCACGGATGCGCGCATCCATCGCGAACCGCTCCACCTCACAGATGGGTCCAGTTTCGCCCTCGCAGTCAAAGGCCACGCGAACCAGGGCCTCAGAGGACAGCCCACCGATCAGCGCGGATCCGTTCCATCCGGGAAACACATCACTTTGATAAATCATCAAGCTCGATGGGCTGATGGCTGGCACCCAATAGGTATCAGGCGCCCGAAATTCCGGGCGGGTGTCGTGGTCAGGGATTTCGCGCCCCGAATAGTGATCACCATTGGACACGATCGGATAGCCGTAATTCTCGCCGCGCTCGATGCGCTGGAACTCATCGCCGTGGAGGGGGCCCATTTCGATCTCCCACAGCGTGCCATCGGCATCGAACGCCAGTCCCAGCGGATTGCGCATACCAAGGGTCCAGACCTCGGCCATGACGCCGCCTTGATCAAAGAACGGGTTGTCTTCCGGGATCGATCCGTCGGGGTTGAGACGAAGGATCTTGCCAAGGTTCATCCGATCGGACTGCGCCGGATTGAACTTCTGCCGATCACCGGAGCTGATGAAGAGATGTTGGCCATCCGGCGAGAACGCGAGGCGGTGACCAAAATGGCCCCGGCCCGTCGTTTTCGGCTCTTGCCGCCAGATCACCTCAACATTCGAAAGCGAACCCGCGGCCGCGTCGAGGGTCGCCATCGCCACAGCTGCGCCGCGACGACCACGGCGGCCTTCCTCGACATAAGAAAGATAAATCGTGCCGGTGGCAGCAAAGTCAGGCGCGATGATCACATCACCGAGGCCTCCTTGTCCGCCAAAATCGACCGCAGGGACACCAGAGATGGTGGCAGCGACCTCACCCTCTTGGGTCACGATCAGCAGGCTACCTGCCTTTTCCGTCACCAGGAGGCGACCATCGGGCATAAAGGTCATTGCCCAAGGGTGATCGAGATCGGCAATAATTTCGGTCTCGAAAGATTTCTCTGCAGCAGCTGGCTGCAACATCAGGGCAGTCGACAAAAGAAGGCTGGTGATCACGAGCGGGTCTCCCTGGGATCCGTTTTGGATCACATAACGCCAAAAGCCCGCCGGGCGAAGGGGGCTTTAGCCGAAGCCCTGTCCAGCCGGGTCCGCGTCAGCGAGCCCCAAGACATCAAGCGCGAAGGCGTAGTCGGCTGCGCGTTCTTTGAGGCGCTCAAACCGCGCCGCGGAGCCGCCATGCCCTGCGGTCATGTTCATCCGAAGGAGGAACGGCCCGCCCTTCGCCTCATCCCGCAAGCGCGCGATCCATTTCGCTGGCTCCCAATAGGTGACCCGGTAATCGGTGAGACCGCCCGTCGCCAAAATCGGCGGATAGGTCTTGCCCTTCGCAACATTGTCATAGGGCGAATAGGCCTTGATCCAATCATAAGCCCTCGGGTCATTGATCGGATCGCCCCATTCTTCCCATTCCGGCGGGGTGAGCGGCAAGGACGCATCAAGGATGGTCGTCAGGACATCGACAAAAGGCACCGCACCGATAATCCCGGCATAAAGCGACGGGTCAAGATTAACCGATGCCCCGACAAGCAGACCGCCCGCGCTACCGCCATACCCAACGATCCGGCCGCGCTTCGTGTAGCCGCGATCAATCAAAGCGCGCGCAGAATCGTTGAAATCGGTGAAGCTGTTCTTTTTGTGCTCCAGCTTGCCGTCGAGATACCATTGACGCCCTTTCGCCGTGCTGCCGCGAATATGCGCGACCGCAAAGATGACGCCGCGATCAACGAGGCTTAGGACCCCCGTTGAGAAATCATCATCGATATGAATACCGTAGGCCCCATAACCGTAGAGCATCACGGGTTGGTCGCCATTCAGTTCCACCGCCTTTCGGCGGAGCACCATGACAGGGATGAAGGCACCGTCGCTCGCCTTGGCATCAAATCGCTCCACCGCGTAGACATCAGGGTTGTGCCCCGAGGGAACTTCTTGGGTTTTCCGTAACGTCCGCACACGGCTGGCCATGTCGTAATCAAAGACTTGGCTAGGTTGATTAGGGCTTTCATAGGCGAACCGGATCATATCGGTCTCGAATTCGCCCCATCCGGCCAGGGACAAGCTGTAGGCATCCTGATCAAACCGGATTTCATGCTCGCCCGTGCGGTCATAGCGGCTGACAACAATCCGCGGTCGGGCATCACGGCGCTCTTCACGGACGATCCAGTCCCGGAACGTGACCATGCCCGTGACATAGGTGCCAAGCTCATGGGGGAGCCAGTCTTTCCAGTGCGCTCGATCCGGATGGTCTTCTGGCGCGGTCACAATCTTAAAGTCGATCGCGCCGTCATGGTTGGTGTGGATATAGAACTGATCCCCGCGGTGATCGACGGAGTAAAGCTCCCCCCGGACGCGGGGCGCAAGGAGCTGGGGCGCGCTTTCAGGGGCATCAAGCGGGATGATGTGGGCTTCCGATGTGTTGCCATTGCCCACACCGATGATCAGAAATTTCTCCGAGGACGTCTCATCGATCCCGAGGAACATCCCATCATCCTCTTCCTCATAAACGAGGCGATCGGTCGATGGATCAGCCCCAAGGACGTGATGCTTGACACGCTTGGGGCGCTGGTGATCGTCGCGCTCGACGTAAAAGAAGCTCTTGCTATCAGCGGCCCATACAACGTCGCCATCCGTAGAGGGAATGGTTTCATCAAACTCTCTCCCATCTTCAAGGCGCCGCACACGGATATCGAAATATTCTGACCCCAGCGTATCGATACCATAGGCCATCAACGCATGATCGCGCGACACATCGAGCCCGCCGATCGAGAAGAAGTCCTTTCCAGCGCCCTCTTTGTCCCCGTCGAGCATCACCTCTTCAGGGGCACCCTCGCCCGTTCGCCGTGCATAGAGGGGGTAC
>JBCCBY010000003.1:0-31990 GCA_039033795.1 Pseudomonadota bacterium
CCAACGCCGCTGCACACCGAAGACCATGTGGAGCACCTCGTTGCCGCCCTTGATTCACTCTGGAATGAGTGCCGACTTGCCCGCGGTGAGCACGTGATCGACAGGATCGCAGCGGAGTAAGCTGCGCTACACGCCTTCGGGACGCGGGTAGGCCACGATTTCAGCTGTTTTGTCTGTTAACGGATCAAGAAGGTCGACGACCCATTCTGCGATCTTTGAGGGGGGCGTGACGGTCGACGGGTCTTCTCCTGGCATCGCGTTGGCGCGCATATCTGTTGCGGTCGGGCCTGGGTCCAGAAGGTTCGCCCGAACGTTTGTCTCCACATGTTCAGATGCATAGGTCTGAACCAGGGCATCAAATGCGGCTTTGCTCGCCGCATACGCACCCCAATAGGGTTTATGAGTCCGTGCGGCACGTGAGGTGACACCAACAACCCGTCCGGCATCGGACTTTAAGAGGAGAGGGTCGAGCAGCTTTAATAGCGCTAAATTCGCATGCAGATTAACGGTGAGTGTCTCATGCCATTCGCGTCCAGAAATATCGGCCACCGGGGTGAGAGGGCCCAGGAGCCCTGCGTTCAACACCAAACCGTCCAAGCGTCCAAACCGCTGTTCAAGGGCCCCAGGCAGCCGGGCAAGCGATTCCTCATGGCTGAGATCGGCGGGGATCAGCACGGTTTTCCCGCCGGAGGCGGTTATCTCATCATCGAGTTCCTCAAGCCCTCCGACCGTCCGGGCAAGGGCGATCACGGTTGCGCCTCGGCCCGCTGCCTCCAGGGCAACGGCGCGTCCAATCCCTCGGCTCGCGCCGGTCACGAGTATGTAACGGTCGGTGAGAGCGTTAGAGGGCATGGCGAATCTTTGCAGCGGCGGCTTCAAGTTCATCGGCAGACGCCATACCTTCTGCATGGCGGCCCAGGGCGCGATCAGTCCACATCGGAATGATATGCATATGGGTGTGATAGACCGTCTGACCCGCCGCGTCCCCGTTGAACTGGACGATGCGGAAACCATCCGGGGACAGCGCTTTGACGACAGCGGCGGCCACTTTTTGTGTCGTGGCCATCACCTTCGCCAGCGCCTCTGGCGGCAAGTCGAGCAGATTGATGGCCGGGGCGCTTTTGTGGATCACCAGCGTGTGCCCCTCCGACTGCGGAAAAACATCCATAAAGGCCAGGGTGTCCTCGTCCTCATAGACAGGGACTTTAGGCATCTCGCCGCGAACGATCTTGGCGAAAATGTTGTCGGGATCGTATGTCTGATTAAGGCTCATGATCCGTGTCACTCCATTCGAAGCCGCATGCCGAGCAAATAAGTTTCTTTTTCGCCGGGGTGAACGGCGCGGTACCCATCACCAGCCCCAAGAAAGCGAAAGGGAACCAGCGCACCCGTTGTCGGCGGATATCAGGGCTGCCGCACCGCTCGCAAGCGTCATGCTTGGGTTTGTCTCGTTTTTGCCTGAGCGTGAGCGACGCTTCATAGGCCTCTTCATATGGTGCCAGAAGACGATACCCGCCCAGCGCAAAGCTCAAATGTGGTGCAGACCCCAGGTGATGCTCCTCCGGCAGGGTGATCTCATACCCTTGGGACCGGAGGAAACCCGCGGCCACCTTTGCCTCTTCGGGATCGTAGAACCGGGCGATCTCTTTCACGGCACCTTCTTAAACGGCGTGTAGCCTTTGAGAAGATCGATATCGGCCTCGATCTGCCGTTTTTCCCGCATGAGATAGTCCTCGATCGCCGTTTGGAAGCCCGGATCGGTCATCTTGTGGGCGGAGCGGATGACCACGGGCTCATACCCCCGGGCGATCTTATGTTCACCTTGCGCGCCTGCTTCGACCCGTTTGAGGCCGTGGGCGAGGGCATAATCGACGGCTTGGTAATAACAGAGCTCAAAGTGCAAGAAGGGTACATGCTCTTTGCACCCCCAATAACGCCCAAAGAGTGTGTCGCCGCCGATCATATTAAGCGCTCCTGCGATATATTCATCGCCGCGCCGTGCAAAGATCAAAAGGATTTGATCAGGAACCCGTTCAGCGATCAGGGTAAAGAAGGTGCGGGTGAGGTAAGGGCTTCCCCACTTTCTTGCGCCGGTGTCCTGATAGAACCACCAAAAAGCATCAAGGTGCCGCTCCTCAATATCCTTGCCGGTGATCCATTCAATGGTGAGGTCGCTCGCGGCAATCGCTCCCCGTTCTTTTTTGAGGGCTTTGCGTTTGCGCGAGGCGAGGGCGTCAAGAAAGCCGTTCCAGTCACCATAGCCCTTGTCTTCGAAATGGTACTGCTCTCCATACCGAACAGCGAAACCCTGATCCTCTGCCTGCTCTGCTTCTTCCTCCGTCAGGAAATTAAGGTTGGCACCGGAGAGACCCATTTGCTCAGCGGCGCGAGCTGCTCCGGCTGCTAAAAGCGCGCGGTCCTCCGCTAGCGGAGCGAGGAGGCGCGGCCCGGTGGCTGGCGTGAAGGGAACCGCCGACAAGAGTTTGGGATAGTAACGACCACCTGCGCGCATATAGGCGTCGGCGAAGGCGTGGTCGAATATATACTCGCCCTGGCTGTGGCCCTTGAGATAGGCGGGCATCACCCCGTTGATGTTCCCGTCGCGCTTCAGCACCAGATGTGCTGGCTGCCATCCCACCTCGGCCCGGGCGGAGCTTGAGGCTTCAAGCGCTTCGAGAAAGTCCCAAGAAACAAAGGGATCAAACGCCCGACCGGCGGGGTTGGCCAAGATGTCCCAATCGCGTCTGGGAATGTCTTGGAGCGCCGAGACCGTCTCGATGGTGGTGGAGCTTTTATCCATGGCGCGAGCTTAGCGTGACCCCGCCCAATCGCCATCGTCCTGCGTGCGGCATGTCTGCCGGTTCCGCCTTCGCCTTAACCAAGCACGTGCGCAACGGCGGCCTCAGCGTGCAACGCGGCGGAGGCAAAAAGCGGCAGCTCTGGCAGGTCATCTTGCTGGAGAAGAAGAAAAATCTCGGTGCAGCCCAGGATCAAGCCCTCGGCGCCGTCCTCCTCCATCATCCGCAAAGCGATTTCCCGATACCGGGCGCGGGAGGTATCAAGGAAACGCTCCTCGCACAGCTCCTCAAAAATGATGCGATGAATCTCCGTCTGTTCATCGGGTTGAGGCGCAACCATCTCAGCGCCAGAAAGTTCTGCAATTTCGTCCATCACCAGCCCGCCCTGCATGGTCGTCTGGGTGCCGAAAATTGCCACCTTTTTCAGGCCCGCCCTTTTGATCGCGCGACCAACCGGGTCGGTGATCGGAAGAAAAGGGGTCTTCCGTCCGGCCATCACCTCGTCCATCACCAGATGCACCGTGTTCGACGATCCTATAATGAGATCCGCGCCGGCGGTTTCCAGCCGATCGACGGCATCGCTGACATAGCCGGCAAGGCCGCTCCAGTCGCCATCATGGATATACGCTTTGATGTTGCCGTAATTCATTCCGGCAATCAGCGTTTCTCCAATATGATCACCGCCGTGATGGGCGCGAGCGGCGCGGTTGATCAGCTGAAAATAGGCCGGGGTGACCACGTGGCTGGTCCCGCCGAGGACGCCGATCGTTGGTTGGCGGATCAGTTTGTCTGATGTGGACATGAGCGGATCTTCTCGCGCAACGAGCGGAGATGATCGCCCGCGTTTGTTCTATTGGTCACCGCCTGCTGCTTGCATCTCCAGCGCACGGCTTTGCATCGTCATCATATAGCGTTGCATCAGCGGCATGGAAGCCTGCATCATGGTTTGATTGAATGTGCTGGTCTTTGGCCGGATCTCCCAACAACAAAGACGGCCCTGAACGGGCCGCCTTCTCCAACACGTTCACGCACAAGGCGTTGAAAGTCTTGTTTAAACCGCAGATTTAGCGATCGCTCATCGGCACGAAATTCCGTTCGGCGGATCCTGTGTAAACCTGACGTGGACGGCCGATCTTTTGGCTTGGGTCTTCAAGCATCTCGCGCCACTGGGCGATCCAACCAACTGTCCGTGCAAGGGCGAAAAGCGGCGTGAACATCGCAGGCGGGAAGCCAAGCGCGCGGAGCGTGATGCCCGAATAAAAGTCGATGTTGGGGTAGAGTTTCTTCTCAACGAAATAGTCGTCTTCGAGCGCGATCTTTTCAAGTTCCATCGCCACATCAAGCAATGGATCCTTGATGCCCAGTGTACCGAGCACTTCGTGACAAGCCTTTTGCATGACCTTCGCACGCGGATCGTAGTTCTTGTAAACCCGGTGGCCAAAGCCCATCAGGCGGAAAGGATCAGATTTATCCTTTGCCTTGCCAACATATTCCGAGATCTTATCCGTGCTGCCGATTTCCATCAGCATGTTGAGCGCTGCTTCATTGGCGCCGCCATGCGCCGGGCCCCAAAGGCAGGCGATGCCAGCGGCGATGCAAGCGAAGGGGTTTGCGCCCGAAGAACCAGCAAGACGCACGGTCGATGTCGATGCGTTCTGCTCGTGATCCATATGAAGGATGAAGATCTTATCGAGTGCCTGTGAGAGCACCGGATCGATTTTGTAATCCTCGGCTGGAACCCTGAAACACATATTCAGGAAATTCTCTGTATAATGAAGGTCGTTTCGGGGATAAACGAACGGCTGGCCCACGGTGTATTTATATGCCATCGCAGCGATCGTGGGCATTTTCGCGATCATGCGATGGATCGCGACTTTCCGTTCGTGCGGATCATTGACGTCTGTGCTGTCATGATAAAACGCTGAAAGAGCGCCAACGGCGCCGCACATAATGGCCATGGGATGGGCGTCCCGGCGGAAGCCATCGAAAAAACGCATGAAATGTTCATGCAGCATCGTGTGGTAGGTAATGTCGTGGCGGAATTGGGCGCATTCTGTCTTGGTGGGGAGTTCACCTTCAAGAAGAAGATAGGCGGTCTCGATAAAGTCCGTGTTCTCCGCCAGCTGCTCAATCGGGTAGCCGCGGTAAAGAAGCGTTCCTTCCTCGCCATCAATAAAAGTGATCTGGCTTTCGCAGGATGCGGTGGACGTGAAGCCGGGGTCAAAGGTGAATTTGCCTGTGGCCGCGGTCAACTTTCGGATGTCGACCACGTCATTGCCGTGGGTGCCGCGATACACCGGAAGCTCTTGGCCGTCATAGGTGGCGGTTCCGGCCTCTTGAAGTTTGCTTTCCATCATCGTTCTCCTCGCACGGCGTTCGTGCCCGATTGCACTTGCCGGGGTGGGCTTTGCGCCCTTTATGGCGCGCCTTATTTTGCAGCGCGACAATAGTGGCTCCGCCCCGGTCTGCAAGTGCGGCCGGATCCGGAACACGTTTGGGAATACAACCTTAAGATGAGTGTTCACTTAAGGTTTGGTCAAGACGGGCGATTGCCTCCTCCCTCCCAAGCACGTGGAGCGTCTCTCCAATGCTAGGGGAGGGAAGGCCCGCGGTCAGAGCCGCGCGCAAGGGAGGCCCCACCTGGCCAAAGCCGACACCGACCTCGTCGGCATAGGCTTGCAACCTATCGTCGAGCGCCGTCGGCGACCAATCGTCCTGCTTTTCTAAGGCTTCGCGAAGTCGGGACAGATGGTCCATCGCGCCTTCTTTTCTCAGCGGTTTGGCTGCTTTGCCCCCCACGTCAAAGGGGCGCGCCAAAAGCACAAAACCGGCTGCGGTGACTGCATCTGTCAGCAACTTCATGCGTGGTTTCAGAAAACGTGCGCCGCGCACCAGCATGAGGCGTTGGTCGTCCGAGAGCCCTTGGTTCAGATAGGGGGTGATCGTCTCGACGAAGACGTCATCGGGCATGTCGACGATAAAATGGCCGTTGATGGAGGCCAATTTATCGGGGTCCAGCCGGGCGGGCGCCTTGCCCAGACCATCGAGGTCGAACCATTCAAGGGCCTTGTTCTTTGGGATGATTTCGTCATCGCCATGGCTCCATCCCATGCGGAGGAGGCCATTCATGAGCCCCTCCGGCAGGTATCCCTCGTCGCGATACGCCTCCACGCCTAAGGCGCCATGGCGTTTCGACAGCTTCTTGCCATCAGGACCGTGGATGAGCGGGACATGGGCCCAGACGGGCACGTCCCAATCAAGGGCTTCGTAAATTTGCTGCTGACGGCCTGCGTTGATCAGGTGATCATCACCGCGAATGACGTGCGTGACTCCCATATCATGGTCGTCAACAACCACGGCGAGCATGTAAGTCGGTGTCCCATCGGACCGCAGCAACACCATATCATCGAGGCTTTGATTCGGAAATGTCACCGCACCTTGGACCGCGTCTTCGATCACTGTGTCTCCATCAAGCGGCGCTTTGAGGCGGATGGAAGCGGGCCCCTCGCCCTCGCCGCCGTCACGATAGGGGCTTGTGAATCGGATGTTGTTGTCCCGCGCCTCGGCCCGCGCCGCGTCGAGAGCGTCGCCCGCGAGCCAGCACCGGTAAGCCTTGCCGTCGGCAAGAAGCTGCTGCGCCACATCTGCGTGGCGATCGGCGCGGGCGAATTGACTGATCGGCTCTCCATCCCAATCAATCCCTAGCCAAGTCAGCCCGTCGAGGATCGCTGTGACGGCTTCTTCGTGATATCGAGCACGGTCGGTGTCTTCGATACGCAACAGAAATTTGGAGCCCTGGGGCGCCTTCGCCCGCCGGGCATAGAGCCAGCTGAAGAGTGCCGTTCGCGCCCCGCCAATGTGCAAATAACCCGTTGGCGACGGTGCGAAGCGGGTCACGATGGGCTTAGGTTGAGCGGTCATGTCATCCTCAAAACGGCAAGAGTTCGCGCACCTAAAGGCGTTATCCTTCGCGGCCAAGCGGCTTTGGCGCCAGCGCGATGTTACCGCGACAATGAGGCGATGGGCTGACGAAGAGGAGGGGCGCTTCATCTTGCTTGCCCCTTGTTTGATGGCGGCGGGCGCCTCTTTGTGGTTGCAGCTCGACAATCCAGCGCCTTGGCCCCTGACGCTCGTGGTCACGGCTCTTTTGCTTCGGCTTTGGGCCGTTGCTGTCCGTCGCCGAGCTTTTGGTGTGGTTTACGGAGCAAGAATAGCGGCTTGCGTTTTTGCTGGGATGGCGTTGATCGCTCTTCGTACGGACTTGGTGGACGCTCCAATTGTGCCAGAGGGACTTGCCCCTGTAACGGTGACGGGGGTTCTCGAGGAGGTCGAATGGCGGGAGCGTGATCGGCGGTATACGATCCGGGTTGAGACCATCAGCCGGCTTGGCTCTGAAGCGACGCCGTACCGTGTGCGCATGGTCTGGCGCGGCGAGCCCGGAACGGCCAGACCTGGAGATCGCGTCCGCGTCCGTGCGTCGCTTTCGCCTCCGCCTGGACCAGCCATGCCGGGCGGCTATGATTTTGGCCAAGCGATGTTCTACGAGCGCATCGGCGGGTCAGGTTTCACCTTCTCCCCTCCTGTTGTGCTTGAGCGGGGTGGCACCGGGTTTAAAGCTTCCGTTGAAAGGCTCCGTGATCGGATCGCCGACCGGATTGAGAAGGTCGTCGATGGGCCCGAAGGCGCCGTCACGGCTGCGCTGGTGACGGGAAAACGCGAACGTATTCCTGATGAGGTTGTCGAGGACCTACGCGATGCAGGGCTCGCTCATCTTCTCGCCATCTCTGGCCTGCACATGGGACTGGTTTGCGGGTTTTTGTTCTTTTCAAGCCGCTGGATCCTTTCCCGATTCGAGGTCTTGGCGATCCGTTTTCCTATCAAAAAATGGTCAGCACTCGGTGCGCTTACCGGCGGGGCGTTTTATCTTCTTCTGTCTGGAGGTGCTTGGTCGGCCCAGCGTGCTTTTATCATGGCGGCGATCGTTTTCTTAGCGATCCTCTTTGACCGCCGAGGGATTAGTCTTCGTAACGCAGCGCTTGCTGCCATGGTGATCATTGTTTTCCGGCCCGAGGCCGTCATTTCTGCTGGGTTTCAGATGTCATTTGCGGCCGTGGTCGCGCTCATCGCCACGTTTTCTTATATAGAGGAAAGAAGACCGCGGTCTGACGACCACAGCCGCGTGACCAAAGTGCTTCGATTTGCTGGGGGGCTTGCCCTGACCAGCTTGATCGCTGGCCTCGCAACGGCACCTTTTGCTCTGTACCACTTTGGTCGGCTCGCAAGTTTTGGGCTGCTTGCCAATATGCTCGCTATGCCGATTATTACACTGGGGGTGATGCCAGCCGCGGTGCTTGCATTGTTCGTGATGCCCTTAGGTCTTGACGGTCCTGTGCTGTTGCTCGTGGGCCGGGGTGTTGAGATGGTGATTGGAATCGCTGGCTGGACCGCGGACCTTCCGGGGGCGGTGCACTTGGTTTCTCAAATGCCTGCGCCTGCTTTTCTGTCGGGTGTTTTTGGTCTGTTTGTCACCGCAATTCTCCGGGCACCTTGGCGCCTTGTGGGTTTTGCGTTCGTTGCGGCGGCCTTGCCTTTGGGCATGGGGCAGAAGGACCCTGATGTCTTCTTGAGCCGTGATTTGCGGAACGTTGGTGTGCGCCTGGAAGGTGATGGTCCAGCGCTTGCGCTTTTGTCCAAAAGGCGTGACCGGTTCACCGTGGAGGTGTGGTTGCGTGCGATTGCTCAGGAGCCCGATGTGAGGCCGCAAACCCGTCTCGCCAACTGCAGCGATGAGGGATGTTTTCAGCCCCTACCCAGCGGCGGAGAGCTCGCCGTGGTGGAGACTGCAAGCGCGCTGCAAAGCGCTTGTGATCGAGCGGATGTCGTTGTTCTGAGGGCGGTCAAGCCTTCACACAGCCCATGCCGGGCGCTGTTGCTTGCGCTTGATGCTGATGGCCATCACGCGGCGGCGGTGCTGACTCGCAAGGGTGATGCGTGGCAGCTGCGCCGCGCGGCGCGTTAGGTCGCTGGTTTTTCCGCAAACAGCATATAGTTCACGCTGAGATCTTGACCGACACGCCAACCATCAAGCAGCGGAAGGTAGGTGAGGCCCCGCTCCGCGGTTACGTGCAGGCCCGCCCGCTCCATCGAATGCTTGGCTTCGGGTGGGCGGACGAATTTGCGTGGGTCGTGGGTGCCCCGAGGCAACCAACGCAAAATGTACTCAGCCGCAAAGACGGCCGTCGCCGCAGCCTTCAGTGTACGGTTGAGGGTGGCCATTCCCATAAATCCGCCAGGCTTCACAAGATCAGCGCACGTCGTCAAAAAGAGGTCGACGTCCGCGACATGTTCAACGACTTCGAGAGTCAAAACAACGTCGAAGGGTTCGTGCTCACTGGCGAAAAGATCTTCAACGGTCGTGTGGCGATAATCGATCACCAGGCCTGCGTCCTCCGCATGCACGGCGGCAGTTTTCACGTTGGCCTCCGCCGCATCGATGCCCGTGACATGGGCGCCAAGCCGAGCCATGGGTTCAGAGACAAGCCCGCCGCCGCAGCCCACATCGAGCAGCCGCAGCCCTTCAAGCGGTTTTTTCTCGAACCGATCTCGGCCAAAATGCGCACAGATTTGGTCCCGCACCAGGCCCAGCCGCACAGGATTGAACTTATGCAGCGGCTTCATCTTGCCCAAGGGATCCCACCATTCCGCGGCCATCGCTTGGAATTTTTTGACCTCATCCGCGTCTATCGTGGTTGTCTGGCCGTCAGCCATCGGGATCTCCTTCACGATGCGGCGACGTTAGAACCCGCTCCCCCCTTTGCCAACGCGGCAGGTCCGCACGAGGGAGCCTTGCCGAGACCCCATAGGGCCGCTAGACGCGCCCGGTTTGAAGTGAAGGAACGAAACCGTGAGCCTGGCCGCAGCGCCCCTCAGTCTTGCCGCCCGCCGTGACGATGTCGTCGTCATGAAGTTCGGCGGCACCTCCGTTGGTGATCCTGAGCGGATCGAACGGGTCGCGCGCCACGTGATGGCCGCGCGAGACCAGGGCTTTAAGGTGTGTGTCACGGTCTCTGCGATGGCGGGCGAGACGAACCGATTGGTTGAGTTGACCGAGCGGCTTGGCGGCGGGGATGTCAGCCGTGAGGCAGATTACGATGCCGTGGTGGCAAGCGGTGAGCAGGTGACGGCCGGGCTTCTGGCGCTCACCTTGCGCCGGGAGGGATGCCCGGCAAGGAGTTTTCAAGGCTGGCAGGTGGGCCTGGCAACCGATGCTGCCCATGGGGCTGCTAAGATAACGCATATTCCGCAAACACACCTTTTCAACGCAATGGATGGTGGAGAGGTTGCGGTTGTTGCCGGCTTTCAGGGTCTCACTGACAGCCAACGGATTTCGACCCTTGGGCGCGGCGGTTCGGACACGACCGCTGTGGCGCTCGCAGCTGCCTTAGGAGCAGCACGTTGTGATATCTACACAGATGTTGATGGAGTTTACACAACCGATCCTCGAATTGTTCCTGCAGCTCGACGCCGTGACGTCTTGAGCTATGAAGAAATGCTGGAGATGGCATCGGTCGGCGCCAAGGTGCTCCAAACACGGAGCGTTGGTTTGGGCATGGCTTATGGCGTTCCAATCCGCGTTTTAAGTTCACTTGCTGAGCCCGGTGAGACCGATAATGGTACACTGATCACCGGAGAGGACGAAATCATGGAACAAGAAGTCGTCACCGCCGTCGTGCCCTCCACAGGCGAGGCGAAAATCAGCCTTCTCGGTGTGCCCGATAAGCCCGGTCGCTCGGCACTGATCTTTCGTCTCTTGGCCGATGCAGGGATCAACATTGACATGATTGTGCAGAGCCCGGCACGTCAAGGTTCCGAGGCCAACATGTCCTTCACCTTGAGCGAAAAGGACCGCGCGCGGGCGATGGAGATCCTCATTGAGCGCAAAGCAGACCTCGGCTATGACGAGCTGATGGCGAACCAAAACGTCGCCAAGGTCTCGGTGATCGGGATTGGCATGAAAAGCCACGCCGGCGTCGCTGCTCGAACATTTGAGGTGTTGGCTGATCGTCAGATCAACATCGAAAACATTTCCACATCTGAGATCAAAATCAGCGTGTTGATCCCTGCAGAGTACACGGAACTTGCCGTTCGGGCGCTTCATGAAGCGTTTGGCCTCGGCGAAGTGAAGGCGTAAGGACGAGGCCATGAACCTTCCGCCCCGCACGGCGCCAACGCCGCGCGTGCTGCTCCGGCAGCTTCGCGAGGTGATGGCTGAAGAGTCCGATGCTCAAACACGTCTCGATCACCTCGTTGAGGCGATCGCCCGCAATATGGTGGCCGACGTCTGCTCGATTTATGTGCGTCGTGCCGACGATGCGTTGGAGCTGACCGCCACGCAAGGGCTCCGTAAGGATGCAGTGCATCAAACCCGTTTGGCATGGACTGAGGGTCTTGTTGGACTCGTCGCCAGAACGGGCCGGCCCATCAATCTTCGGCGCGCCAATCAGCATCCGGAGTTCTCTTTTCGGGAAGAGACAGGTGAGCACGATCTCAATGCCTTTTTGGGCGTTCCGATCATCAGGTCGGGCAGTGTTATTGGTGTGCTCACCATTCAGAACCAAACGACCCGTGCTTATGTCGAGGATGAAATCGAGGCCTCGCAGATGGTTGCGACGGTCCTTGCAGAGATCATTTCCTCTGAACGCTTTTTATCAGAGCGTGAGGTCGCTGATGTTGAGGGCATCGTCCATGGACCCGAGCATGCGCTGGGCACAGCGATTGTTCCCGGTGTTGCGCGCGGCGTTGTCTATTTGCTCCAGCCGCAAAGGGTCACGCGGCAGGTTTTTTCCGACGACCTGGCGGCGGAACGGCAAAAGCTTTCGGATGGCATTGCTAGCTTGCAAAAGTCTGTCGATGACATGATTGCAAAAGATCGTGCACTGAGCAATATCAGCCGTGATGTGCTCGAGGTCTATAGGCTCTTTGCTTATGATCGAGGATGGGCTCGCCGGATCGATGAAAAAATCATGGCGGGTCTGTCGGCTGAGGCGGCTGTTGAGCAAGTGCAGGCAGAGAACCGAACGCAAATGCGAAAGGCGGCGGACCCCTATCTGCGCGAAAGGATGCATGATCTTGATGATCTTTCACGCCGCCTTTTGAAGACGCTTGGTGGAGAAGAGATCGAGCATCAATTGCCCGACAATGCCATTGTGCTGGCGGAGACCCTGGGGCCTGCGGAGCTTTTGGAGCTTGACCGGGCAAAGCTTGCGGGCCTTGTTTTGACCGAGGCGTCATCCAACAGTCATGCAGCGGTGGTGGCGCGATCACTCCGTTTACCAATGGTCAGCGGAGTCGGCGAGGTCATTGATCGGGCTGAACCTGGTGACGACATCATTGTCGACGGTTCCACGGGCGAGGTATACCTGCGCCCGACGCAACAAGATATTGAAACATTTGAGGATAAAGCGCGGATTCGTTCGGAGCAGTTAGCGAAGTTTGCCCAGCGCAAGGACGAACCAGCGATCACCCGCGATGGTGCCGCCGTTGGTGTTGAGATGAATGCGGGCCTCGTTATGGACCTTAGTCTGATGGATGAGGTCGGCGCCGAAGGGGTCGGTCTTTTCCGGACGGAGCTGCAGTTCTTGGTTGGTCAAACCCTCCCAACAGTGATGGAGCAGACAGAGTATTACCGCTCGGTCCTTGATGCGGCGGGCAACAGCCGCGTTGTTTTTCGCACCGCTGATCTTGGGTCAGATAAACGTGCAGGCTATATGCATGGGCCGCTCGAGGCCAACCCTGCCATGGGGTGGCGGGGACTTCGCATGGCGATTGACCGAAAGGGGCTGTTGCGGACTCAAATTCGTGCATTGATTGCTGCAGCAGACGGACGGCCATTGAGCATACTGCTTCCGTTGGTCACAACAGTGGATGAACTCATCGTTGCACGGTCAATTATCGATAAGGAGATGCAACGGGTTACAAAGCTAGAACAAGCAGCGCCGAGCAGTCTCGAAGTGGGTGCGATGGTGGAAATCCCCTCGGCCGCTTGGGGCGCCGATAAGCTTGCCTCGCATGCTGATTTCTTGTCGATAGGCGGGAATGATTTGGCGCAGTTCTTCTTTGCTGCTGATCGCGAAAGCGACCTTGTCTCGTCACGCTATGACTATCTCAGCACGGAGTTTTTGGAATTTCTGAAGACCGTGGTTGATAAAGGCCACAGCCGAGGGGTTCGGGTCTCTTACTGCGGGGAGCAAGCGGCCGACCCTTTGATGGCGATCGCGCTTATTGCGATAGGTTGCGACCGCTTATCGGTTCCTGCAAGCGCGATCATGCCGCTTAAGGACATGGTGCGGTCCATTGATCGCGAGGCACTCCGAGCAAAGATGGACACGCTGCTTGATCCGGGGACCGACGAGCCTTTGCGTGACCGGCTTCGTGCGGCAGCAAATGAGCTCAGCATTCCTCTCTACTCAGCGGTATAGATCTACTGTCCCCTGAACATTTTTTTCACATCGTCGGGCGCAAAGGGGAAAACGATCGTGTTCGTTTGGTCGCCCGCAATCTCTTGCAAGGTGTTGAGGTAGCGAAGCTGCATGGAGCCGTCTTGCGAGGCGAGCACTTGGGCGGCTTCGGCGAGTTTCGCAGCGGCTTGTTGCTCGCCCTCGGCGAGGATCACTTTCGCGCGACGTTCGCGCTCGGCCTCAGCTTGGCGAGCGATGGCGCGGATCATCGATTCAGCGACATCGACCCGCTTGATCTCAACATTGGCGACCTTGATGCCCCAAGCCTCGGTCTGATCATCAAGGATCTGTTGGATATCTTTGTTGAGCTTATCGCGCTCTTGCAGCATCTCATCGAGATCATGCTTGCCGAGCACGGAACGAAGCGTTGTCTGCGCCAGCTGCGAGGTCGCCTCCATGAAGTTTTCGACCTGCACCACCGCGCGCACGGCGTCGATGACGCGGAAGTAAATCACGGCGTTGACGTTCACCGAAACGTTGTCGCGGGAAATCACATCCTGCGGAGGAACATCGGTGACGATCGTCCGCATATCAACTTTCCGCATTTGCTGGACGACCGGGATCAAAAGCACAATGCCCGGTCCCGCCGCCCGGCGCCCCACCTTACCCAGCGTGAAGATCACGCCGCGCTCATACTCGCGGAGGATCTTGAAGATCGCCTGGATGATGACAAATCCAACGGCGAGAAAAGGAACGAGGAGAGTCAAAAAGCCCATTATCGGGTCTCCAATGGTCTAAGGGGGAGGCGGAAGCCTGGTTTTGCCGAGGCTTTTCGGACGATAAGAACGAGGCCGTCCACCTCATGGACTTTCACTTGGTCACCGGGGCGCAAGGGTTGTTTCGACCGAGCACGCCAGCGTTCGCCATCGACGATGACCCAGCCTTCCTCGCCGTCCCACTCCTCGACTTTCCCGGTACGTGTACGGATAGCCTCTTTTCCGATAAGCGGTCCATGGCCGCGCGACTTCACAATTTCCCACAGCAAGAGCGCGACCAACAGGCCCGCAATCGCCAAAAAGCTGAAGATCAATGAGAGACTGACGCGGAATTGATCGGGGAACAGATAATAAAGTCCGATGCCGACAAGCGTCATGCCGGCGATCGCTGAAAGCCCAGCAGACGCAACAAAAGCTTCAAGCATGATCAAGAGAAAACCAAGGCCGATGACCGCGAGGAACAGCCCGTTCTCGGGCAGCACCTGGAAGCTGTAAAAAGCGAGCAGCAAGCAAATCGCGCCGAAGACGCCAGGGAAGATCGAGCCGGGGTTCCAAAGCTCCACGGTGATCCCAAGGGTGCCGAGGGAGAAGAGGATCGCCGCGACATTGGGATCAGCAAAAAAGCCCAAGATCCTTTCAAGCGTGGTGGGTTCCACCTCAACCACAGTCATTGTACCGGTGTTGATGACGCGGGTACCGCTGGCGGTTTCCACCTCACGGCCATCAAGCATGATGAGAAGCTCTGCGCGATTGGGCGCAACGATCTCGATCACGCCAAGTTCTAGCGCTTCGGTTGCGGTGATGCTGGCCGATGGAGGCCGCACTGCCTTTTCGGCCCATTCGGCGTTGCGCCCACGCAACTCGGCCAGGCCTTTGATATAGGCCACCGCGTCCTCAATCACTTTGCCGCGGAGCGATGCGTCATTGGAGATATCGACGGGTTCTTCGGCGGGGGGTTCGTCACTTGGTTCCTCGCTCGCGCTTTCAGCTGCCTCCTCGTCGCCGGCCGGTTCCTCGACCGGCGGCTCGGGAAAGACTGGTTCGCTCCCGCCTCCACCGCCAAGCTCGATCGGCGTGGCGGAGCCGGTGTTGGTGGCGGGGGCCATCGCCGAGACATGGGCGGCGTACATGATATAAAGTCCAGCGCTGGCCGACCGCGCTCCTTGCGGCGCAACATAGGTGACGACCGGTGTCTCTGCGCCGAGGATCGTCTGCACGATCGACTGCATCGAGGTGACGAGACCGCCCGGTGTGTCGATCTCGAGAATCACCAATTCATCGCCTCGGAGGTCGGCGGCGCCAATTTCTCGTTCCAGGTAATTGGCAGCGGTGGGTGTGACGGGGCCTTTGAGCGTGAGCACTGTGCCGCGGTTCGCGGCGTCTTGCGCGATGAGGCCAGGCGCCAAAAAGCCAAGAAGTCCAACAGCTACGAGGACAGTTCCTATTACGCGAACCAATTTCGTCACCACACGCTCCCCAATAAAATTTGTCGTATCTGACATAAGAACCGGACACCAGAGGTTAACACTCAGGCAACCATCCGCTATTCATCGAGATCTACCCATGGTATCAAACATGGGGTGGGAACCATGGCCCGAAAAGGCCAAGCGCGCGAATGGGGGCGGGATGCAGACGGGAGACACAGGTCTCAATCTCATCAAGGCTTACGAGGGCTATTCCTCAGCCCCGCGTCTCGATGAACGCCGCGGTGATGGCACCTACGTCGTCGGTTATGGGCATCAGACACAGAGGCCGATGCAGGACGTCAGCCAACGTGAAGCGACCAACCTTCTCATGGCTGATGTGGGGCCAATCGAAAAACTGCTTCGTGATTCGGTGCGCACGCCGCTCAACCAAAATGAGCATGATGCGCTGGTCTCGTTCGTCTTCAACATCGGCACGGAGAATTTCAAACGGTCGACAGTCCTCAAACGGCTTAATGAGGGGGATAAGCTCGGGGCGGCGGAGGCTTTCGAGCGTTGGACGCGCGCACGGGTCGACGGCAAGCTCATGAAGCTTGACGGTCTTGTGCGTCGGCGTGCCGCGGAAAAATCTTTGTTCCTGATGCCCACGGATGCGGAGCTTGTGATTCCCACCTCCGAAGTGGCGCCTGCGGATGAATGTGACGGCCAGGTGTTGGCGCCAAGTGAGGTGACCCATGCACCGTTGGTTGATTTTGACAGCTACCGCAAAGACAAGGGTCGCGCGTTGACCCAAGACGAAATTGAGGGGCGTCTTTCAGCGCTCTATGCAGCGAGCCATGCACTGATGGGTGACCCTTCCAAGATGATTATCGCCAAGGCCGAAGAACGCGAAGATATTGGTGTGACGGTCGGTGTGGTCCTGGCATCGATGCTTGCTGTTCTCTTGACCCTGATGGGTGGTGCATTGCTGCTCGATGCCTATGCGCCTGCGATGGCAGAACAGCTTGGACTGACGCGTCAGCTGCTTTCGCCATTGGTGCAGGATTTACCGCTGTGGATCCTCTCGATCGGTTTGGGCCTTTGTTATTTCCTCTTCTACATCCTGGCCAAACGCGCCTCCCGGCACAGCATGAAGAAGGCGCGGGCACAGGAGGTGGCGCGCGTCCGCGGACGATAGCGCTTTATGACCGTCCACCTGATCAAGCTCGCGGCGGGCGCGACAGGCCTCGAAAGCCACGCTGCTTGGCAAAAGACGGTGTTCGAGCGGAACAAGGGCACCGCGCTTGAGGGCTATGTCCACCACGTCACGCGGATGATGCCGAAGCGGGCGGAGGCCTTGCTTGATGGCGGTTCGCTTTATTGGGTGATCAATGGTCTTGTCACCATCCGGCAAACGATTGTGCGGCTTGATGAATGGCGCACGGATGAGGGGCGGAAGTGTTGCATCGTGCTCGATCCCGAACGCGTGCTGGTGGCGCAAGTGCCGCGGAAAGCTTTTCAGGGTTGGCGATACCTCGAGGCGGCGGATGCGCCGCCTGATCTTGACGCCAGCGGCCCGCAGGATCACCCCATCAGAGCAGAGCTTGCAGAACTCGGACTGTTATGACCGACGACAACGAGAACAATGAGGCGGAACACGCCAACGAGGATGCAATGGCCCGTTTGAAGGAGCGACTGCAGGCCATTGGACTGCCGCGACTGGCCATTTCCACGGGGATTGTGGCTGCCGTTGGCGCTTTGGTGAGCATCTTGGCCACGGGGGAGGATGCCCCGACGGTGGATGCGGAGAGCCCGGCACCGATCGAACCGGGGATCGCGCTTTGCCATCCTGACCTCTTCACCACAGCGAATGGCTGCACCACCATCGCCGCGTTGGAGAAGGGCGAGTTGTCCGATGTCTTGGCTCCCGGCGTGTTTCCCGGTCAGGCCATTACGATGATTTCATCCAACGATGACGACGCGGCCCCCCGGGAGGTCGAGACGTGCGCCACCTTTGCGCCGCTGAAGCGGGCAGGGTGGGGCGGGCTCACGTCATCGGACATGCGGCGCGAGGCGCAGATGGTGAGGGTTTGCGGCATCCTGTTGTTGGCAGCCCGCGGATCACTCACGGCTGATGCCGTTCCGATGTCCGCCGAACTGTGGGCGCGGATCGATGGAGAGACCTTGCCTGACCTTGGAGAGGCTGGTTTTCCCACTGATCATGGGGTGCGGAAGGACCAAGACCCGCGGGCTTGGTCAGCATCGACGGAGACGTTGGCAGGCCGGTTTGTTGATATCGCTATGGCTGATTTCAACGGCGATGGATCGGCTGAACATTTGGTCGAATGGACGGTGATCGCGAAGGGCGGCACGCTCGCAGCACGCGGCTTTGGAACGGTCACGCCAGGCAGCGCGGCGTTCACGATCATTGATCCATTTAGCGATTGATCAGCAACCGGGCCGATCTCCGAACCCTGACTAGCGCAGGTTAACCTTGCCAGAGAGGCCTTTGCCGTTCTGACGGAGGGGCGGCAGTTTGGCTGCTGTGTCCGCTTTATCAGCCGGATCCGCCGCGTTGTCCCGGCGAATTGGCTGAGTATCGACGGGCGGCTTGGCCTCTTGTTGGGCGGGTGCTGGTTGTGCCTGACGGGGTGCAACAGGGGCCGCCGCCAAATCACGGGCAACCGGTGCGCCGCTGGATGAACTCTTATCGTTCACCGGGTCATCGGAATGTCGGCAATTGCCTTCAAAACGTGCGCCCGCTTCGATCATCAGGGCCGTGTGAAGAACCTCGCCGCGCACCACGGACGTGGCGGTGAGTTCAACCCGGGTGGCGCGAATAACGCCATCAACAGCGCCGGCAACTTTGACCTTATCGGCGATGACTTCGCCGCGAACTTCGGCGCCTTCGCCGATAACAAGACCCTTGGCGTGGATATCGCCGTCGATCTGTCCATCGAACTGCACTTCACCTTCGGCATGGACTTCGCCGCGAATCGTCATATCAGCACTGATAAGCGATGGAACGCCCGCTGATGCTGTCCGGGGCGCCTTGGTTTTGGCTGACGAGCGTGCATCAGCACGCCGTGAAAGCTGTTGGTCTTGAGTCACGAGACTTTGCTCCTCGAAGTCGGGAAGTTGCCGCTCGTCAGACTTATCGCGTTTAGCTTTCGAAAACATAACGTCCTGCCTCAATGTACCGCTCGGGGTCGACTTGTCTGCCATTGTAGATCACCTCGTAGTGGAGGTGGGTTCCTGTAGATCGTCCGGTGTTCCCCATAAGGCCGATGACTTCATGGAGTTCGACCGTCCTACCCGGTCTTGTTTTAATCGAGTTCAAGTGCGCATAGCGAGTCTTGAAACCGTTTCCGTGGTCGATTTCTACGGTGTTTCCATAGCCGCCGCGGCGACCAGCAAAAGTCACGCGTCCTGGTGCCGTGCTGACAATGGGTGTGCGGCGCGGCGCGGAGAAATCGAGACCATAGTGGCGGGTGCGAACATTGCGCTGAAAGGGATCCCAACGGATGCCGTAGCCCGAGGTTGTGCGATGCCGATCAAGAACGGGCGTACCGATGGGGACACTCTGAATAGTGCTGGCAAGGGAAGCGAGGTCACCCAGGCTGTTTTGGACGCGATTGGCTGTTTCAAAGTAAGTGGCCGAGTACTCGCTCGCGATACCATCCTCCACCGGGATGAAGGGTCCACCTTGGCCAGTCATGGTGTCGTCACTGACGGACGCTAAGACCTGAAAGCCAAGTTCGCTGTTGCGGCGCCGCAGGGTGCTGCTGGCGCCTGTATGGATCAGCACCTGCTCAAACTCTCGGATGGTCCGCATCATATCCTCTTCCAAGGATGCCAGGAGAACCACCTGATTGGCTGAAAGCTCGGCCGTTTGAACGCGCATATCCGTTAGAATGTCGTTCTCAATACCCTCTGCCACCTCTTGGTCGATGACACTTTCGAGCGCTTCAAGGCGCAGCGCGGAAACCCGCGACTGACGCGGGGTGGGTTCGCGGCCCACTGGATCGATCATGATGCGGTTGGAGCCTTTGAGCTGCCGCCCCCCGGGCGCACCCGCCGTGGCTAAGGCCTCAGCAAGCGTGTTCATCTGGCTGTCGAGCATCGATTTGTTCTCGACAATGGTGCGCAGCGCGTCGTGCTGGCGGCGAAGATTGCCAATGCTGGCTTCAAATTCGCGGCTATAGATAAAGTTGAGCGAGCTCACTTCCTCAATGGCGCTATCAGCATCCTGGAGCCGCCGGCGATAGGCCGCTTGTTCGTCGCGGCGCTGTTGGTCCTTGGCGATGATGATCTGCTCTTTAAAGACCACGTTGACGGACGCATAGGCGACCCAAAACAGCGCACCGAGCAGGATGGAGGCGAAAACCACCTGCGTGCGAGAGGATAGCTTGATAAAATGGACCACACCGTCGGAGCGGTGGTAGATTTGACGTTCACGGAACAAATGTCCCAGCGCGCGTCCCATCGATCCGTTATCTCTGCCCATACCCTATCCCGATTGCCCCGCAGCGTTTCGGTCCAGCGCGATCAATCCCGCCGGCCGAAGTTGTGACACTAACACGGACTCCTTGGTCATACACAAGGCGTAACGCGTATGAGGTCGACAATTTCTTAAACCTCCCAGCCCCTCAAGGGCTTTATTATGCTGGGTTACCACGTTGGCGCGGCACCTTGAGGGTCGTCGCATGGCATCAATGGGGCATAAAACCTTGATACCAGTCCTCCGGAAGGGCGGCTTGACCCCGGGCCCAGACGTTAAACGGAGGTTTAGGGCCTTGAGGGAAGTAGCGCATCACAATTTTATGAAATGAGGTTTCGGGGTCTCGGCCTGTATTTTCGCACAGAGCCACGAACCAGGTCACACCGGTGCGGACGTGCCCAATCTCATCGGTATAGATGCGCTCCAGAACCTCTGCGGAGGCTCGATCGCCCACCGAGATGAGTTTTTCGATCATGCCCGGTGTCACATCAAGTCCACGTGCCTCGAGGATCAAAGGCGCGATGGCCAAGCGGGCCAACACGCTATGCGCCGTTTTCCGGGCTGCATCCCAAAGCCCATCATGCGCTGGATGATCACCATAGGTGCAGCCAAGACTGCTCAATCGCTGGGTGAGCAGCTCGAAGTGCAAGCCCTCTTCACCGGCGACCTTGATCCAATCCGCAACGAACTGTGCTCGCTCCGTCCCCTCAAGGTCTTGGGCGAAACGCAACGCCATATCGGCGGCCAGATCGATGGCATTGAGCTCTATGTGAGCCAACGCATGGAGCAGGGCGGCCCGGCCGCGATCCGAGCCCAAACCCCGACGCGGTACCTCTTGAGGCGGCACAAGCGCCGGTTTGTCTGGCCGCATGGGTCGATCCGGCGGGAGAACGGCGGGGCAAAGGGAGAGATCAAAACCCTCCCTCGCGGCCAGCACGTTCTGCGCTTTTTCAGCTTTTGCGCTGGCGTTGGGCTCGGTCAGCACACCGAGCAGGGCTTCGTCCCAGCGGCTCAAAGCTCTTGAGCGGCGGCCAGCACCGTTTCGACATGTTTTGGCACGCGAACTTTTCGCCAGATCTTTCGAACCACTCCTTTTTCATCGATCAAGAATGTCGATCGATCGATGCCCATATAGGTCTTGCCGTACATCTGTTTTTCGACCCATGAACCATAGGCTTCGATGACGGCGCCCTCTTCATCGGACGCAAGGCCAACGCCAAGATCATGCTTTGCGCGGAACTTGCCGTGTTTCGCGACGGTGTCTTTGGACACACCCAAGACCGCTGTATCGGCCGCGCCAAAATCATCCAATGCCTCGGTGAAGCCGATGGCTTCCTTCGTGCAGCCGGGCGTGTCGTCTTTCGGATAGAAATAGAGGACCAACTTGCGTCCCTTAAAATCCTTTAGGCTCACGTCACCGTCATTGTCGGTGGGCAGGGTGAAGGCCGGTGCCTTATCACCTTCTTCAAGCATGGGTGTCTCCAATCGCATCACAATCCACGCACAGGAGGTATAGGTGCGCTTCGCAATCCGTCCACGACGTCATCAGGATGTCCTTGCTCGCAGCTGCGGCATTCCCTTAATTGGGGGGCCACCAGGATCGAATGCGTGCGAGCTCTTCTAAAGCAGAACAGCAAGCGCGGCCCTGAGCCGCGCATGGAGCAAAGAGGGTTCCTCACGATCTGCGTGAGCGGATGCGGGGCGGCTCTGCGCGCCACTGCGGCTTTTGGTCTCTCATTGCTGCTGCTGCTGGGGTTTGGTTTGGTCGTCACCGGCTTACCGGCAGGCTCGTTGATCACCGTGCTGGGCGCCTTAACCCAGCATCAAGCGGGGATGGAGCTCTCGGCCGAGGACGCGCGTCTGCGGATCACCGCGACGGGGATTAAGGTCCAAGCAACGACGCTGCATGCCCGTTCGGATTCACAAGCTGTCGATGCCGACGGCCTTTTGGCGAAGCTCCGTCTTAAGGGACTTTTTTCGTCGGCCACGCGTGTTGAGCGTATACGGATCGATCGCGTGAATGCTGTTGTCCACCAAGGGACAGGGGCCGCTGCGCCGATTTTGCCCGTTGAGAGCATCTTGGCCACGCTCTCCAGTGGCGCCGCCGGGTTGGTGGACGTTCTTGACGTCAGCGTCGCCTTTCACTCCTCCGTCGACGCTGACCCCATCGTGCTCGATCGAGGGTGGCTTAAGGCAGGTCCACAGGCCGAGGGTTACGGCATTGGAACGCATCTGCCCTTCGTTTTGGGCGAGAAGACAGGCCTTGCGCAGTTTAATCTGCTCACTGCGGAAACCGGCGTCACGGACCTTGCCTTCAAGGCGGAAGATGCGCCGCTCGGGCCGCTTTTGACGTTGATGGGTGTCGATGCCATGGATCTCAGCGGGGCGCTCGACGGCGACGTCACCTTGAGCATTGACCAAGACGGCAATCCGCTGGCTGGGGCCCTCGATATCTCAGCATCGCCGGGTGAGGGATACCTCGTGACCCAGCCCTTCGGCTTTGGCGAAAATCGCCTTCGTGCGCGGTTCGTTGATGGTGAGCCTAAGTTCGACATTACCGAACTCGTGATCGATGTGGCGGGCAATCGCGGCCGTGTTACCGGGGAGGTCCGTGCAGAAAACCTTCTGCGTCCGGCTTTTCTCAAGCTCGCGTTCAACGCGGTCGGCGAAGACATCCATATCGATTTTGGCTCTTTTCTTGAGGGCCCCCTCGATATCAGTGTCGCCGAGGCGATCGGCACCTTCGACGCGGAAACACGGCATTTGGATTTTATCCAGCTCTCCAGTGCTTTTTTCCGTAGCCGGCTTAAAGGATCATTGGCCCTGACGTTTCCCGAAGGTTTTGTTGGCAATCCCCGTATTGTGGCCGATGCCTCAACGCCGGGACCGCTCTCGCCGCAGGAGGTCCTCGCGGGTTGGCCTCTATCCGTCGCTGGATCGGCGCGGCGATGGGTGGCGAGGAATTTGAGCGCTGGTGACATCACCAATGTTAGGTACACGGCTGATATCCCGATGGGCGCGGTGCAGCCGCAAACCCCCCTCGATGACGATGTCATGCTCTTTACCTTCGACGCCGACAACGCGACCGTTGCGTACCGCAGCACCATGCCGCCGATCAAGAAACTCAAAGCCAGCGCGATCGTCCGCGGCAACAGTTTTGACATTGATGCGGAGCGGGGCGAGGTCGCGGGAATCGCGCTCAATGGCGGCTCTGTCCGTATCCCGCGCTTTTTGCCAGGCGGCGCTCTTTCAACATTCAATGGTCAGTTGGCCGGTGACGTGCCCGTGGTGCTCGCAGCGCTTGAGGAATCCGGTCTGGCGCAATTGAGTGACGGCGCTTTCCCGCCCGACAGCTTTCGCGGCCGCGGTAATTTCGACCTCACGGTGACGTGGCCCATGCGGACGAAACCGCAACCTGACTCGGTGGTGATCAAAGGCACAGGAGCGTTCGCCCAGGGTGTCATTGATGACGTGCTTCCGGGCGTTGATTTTATGGATGCGGACGGTTCCATTCGCCTCACAGAGGAAGAGCTTCTCATTCAAGGTGACGGGCTTGTTGCAACAGCGCCAACCTCCTTCCGTTGGTTGAAGCATTTGGACGGGGATGAGCGCACCGAACTCTCCGCATCCGCAGAGCTTGATCACGTCGCGGCTGATCTTGTTGGGATACCGCTCCGTCAGTTCTTGAGCGGCACGGCAAAGACCACGGTCACCGCTTGGGATTTGCGACCGGGCCAGCCGCTTGTCATCGAGGCCGATATTGAAAACACGGCGCTGGAGGTCAAGGAACTTGGACTTTCAAAGCCCGCTGGTCTTCCTGGAACGATCGTCACCTCCGTGAGCCTTCCCGATGAAGCCGATGATAATCGGATCGCGCTCGGTGATATTATCGTCAAGACCCCGAGTGTTGAGATTGAGGGTAGCGGTCTTTTCACCGAGGAAGGCGGTCTCTTGCGGCTCGATCTTCCCCGCTACGTGATCGATCAGCAGTCGGATATGTCCGTCCGGATCAACACCGAAGGGCCGCGTCTCAAGATCGAGCTGGCTGGCGCAAAAGCAGATGCGTCGGGCTTTCTTGAAGCCCTCCTGACGTCGCGTGGCGGCGGTGAAAGCGACGATAGCGTTGGAGGATTGCCCGGTGCATCGTCCCTCGCCGTCGACGTTGAACAGATGATCCTCCGCAACGGTGTCATGCTGAACAATTTGGTGGCGACAGCCCAGCATGATGGCGAGAGCCTTGAGACACTGGCGCTTTCGAGCACACTTCCTGACGGCGGCCCCCTCAGTGCGCTGGTGAGCCGAGCCCCTGGAGAAAGGCTCGGCAGCGTCGACGTCGATGTCGCCGATTTTGGCCAAGTGATGAACGGGCTCTTCGGCGTCGCATCCATTCGGGGCGGAGCGGGAAGCTTAGAGGGCACAACGATCCAAACTGGCGGGTTTCGGGGTCGGCTCGAGGTTGGTGAGTTTGTTGTCCAAGATGCGCCGATCATGGCCCGACTTCTTGCTGTGGGTTCGCTTGATGGTCTGAATGATCTTCTGGGTGGAGAGGGTATCCGCTTCAATCAACTCGATGGCGATGTTTGGATCCATGACGGCCAGGTGGGTCTGAGCGACGCCAAAATGATTGGCTCATCGCTGGGCCTTTCGGCCACCGGGATGATCGACCTCGTTGAAGGACACATTGATGTGCGCGGTGCGATTGCGCCAGCTTACTCGGTCAATTCCATTCTCGGGACGCTTCCGGGTATCGGCCAGCTGTTTGTAAGCCGTGAAGGGGAGGGCATTGTCGCGTTCTCCTATCAAATCGTCGGTTCGCTTGAGCAGCCGGTGGTGACAGTCAATGGGCTTTCGGCCCTCACCCCTGGCATATTGCGGCGGATGTTCGAACCGTTGGCCTTTCGTTCAAGAGAGACGCGCGATGTTCTCGATGCAGCAATCATTGCCGCCGAAGAACAAAATCGGCTCGATGATGAACAAAATGGGGATGCGGTCCCCGAGAATTGAAACCGTGGACGTGGCACCACGGCTCGTCCATGAAGCAGATACTCGATAACAGTTGAGGTGGCACGGTCGTGGCGGCAGTGGCGACATTAGGAAGATTATTCAAAGGGATGGATCGGCGGAACCAAGTCTCCGCGGTGATCACGCTGGCCGCGGTGTTGGCCATTCTTATGCTCGTCCTTTTTGGCCAAGACGTGTTTGGTCTCGATCAACAAGCGATCGTTTCTTTTTTCAATTCCGTCGCCGACAGCCCTTGGGCCCCCTTTGCGGTGGTGGCTGTTTTTGTCACCCTGGCCTTGATCGGATTTCCCCAGGCTCTTCTTTATGCCGGGACAGTTGCCGTTTTCGGGGCTGCGCTTGGCATGGCGTATGCCTTGCTCGCGACCATGATCTCTGCGACCGCAACTTATTTTCTTGGCCGTCGCCTTGGCGCTCAATGGGTGAAGAAAATTTCAGGTGGCCGCGCCCAAACGATGATCCGTGTGATGCGGAACAGGGGCCTTTTGGCTGCAATGTTTGTCCGTTGGACGCCTTCTGCACCGTTCATTGTCATTAACTCCGTGTGCGGCGCAGCTGCTATGCCGTTATGGAAGTTTATCGTTGGCACGAGCATTGGAACCTTGCCCAAACTGGCCCTGATTGCCTTCTTTACAGAGCAGTTGGACGATATTGGCCGCTTTCTCACCAGGGGTGACACAAGCTCGATTTTAACCCTTTTGGGTCTCGCGGTTGCGTGGATCGGCTTCATCTTTTTTTGCCGCTGGCTCTATAAAAGACTCCGCTCCACGTCGTTGGCTGGCCTCGCGCCGCGAACCGAGATAGCGGAGCAAAAAGCATCGCTTGGTGACGAAGACGAAACCCGCCTTAATCTTAAATCAAAGGCTGGCTGATTAATTGTCTCCACGTGTTGACGGCAGCTCGCCTAAGGGAGGGAGGGCGGCCCCTTTATAGGGATTGGAATTAGGACATGCTTTCGGCCCTCTTTGGAATGCTCTCGGCTGATATGGCGGTGGACCTGGGAACAGCGAACACCCTTGTCTACGTGCGTGGCCGCGGGATTGTTCTCAATGAGCCCTCCGTTGTGGCGATCGAGACCCGCCAGGGTCGCAAGATCGTCCGCGCTGTCGGCAATGAAGCCAAGGATATGCTGGGCAGGACACCCGGCGCGATCGAGGCGATCCGCCCCATGCGCGACGGTGTGATCGCTGACTTTGAAGTCGCCGAAGCGATGATCAAACACTTCATCCGCAAGGTGCATAACCGCCGCTCCTTTGCGAGCCCGCGGATTGTGATCTGTGTGCCGTCGGGCGCAACGGCCGTTGAACGCCGCGCGATCCAGGAAAGCGCTCTTTCTGCGGGCGCCCGCCGCGTGGATCTTATCGAAGAGCCGATGGCAGCAGCTTATGGCGCCCGTCTTCCGGTGGCCGAGCCGACGGGATCGATGGTCGTGGATATCGGCGGGGGCACGACCGAAGTTGCGGTCCTGAGCCTTGGCGGCATCGTTTATTCTCGCTCGGTACGCGTCGGCGGCGATAAAATGGACGAGGCCATCGTCAGCTATATTCGCCGCGAGTTTAATCTCCTGATCGGCGAAAGCTCAGCGGAACGGATCAAAAAAGAGGTGGGATCGGCCACGATCGACGAGGAGTCGGCGAAAACGGTGATCCACATCAAGGGTCGCGACCTGATGCATGGCGTGCCGAAGGAAGTGAAAATCTCTGCCGCCCAGATCCACGAGGCCCTCAAAGAGCCCGTCACCCAGATCGCTGAGGCGGTCAAAGTGGCCCTTGAAGCGACCCCGCCTGAGCTTGCTGCTGATATCGTCGATACGGGCATCATGCTGACGGGCGGCGGTGCGCTGTTGCGCAACCTCGACAAACTCCTCCGCGAAGAAACCGGTTTGCCGGTGTCGATTGCAGAGGACCCGCTATCATGTGTGGCTCTTGGCACCGGCGCAGCGCTTGAGAACGACCGGGCCATGCGCTCGGCCCTCAGCTCCGCCGTCTAAGCCTAGCCAATTTCTCACGCTTGGGGCGCTTCGCTTGTGCCCCGACCCAGGTTAGGAATGAGCGAATCGTCATGGAGCGGTTAACATCCCCTTCATGCCTCGCATGGCTATGTCGGTCCGCGAGGGAAGGCAGAAGCCAAGGAGCGCCACGCTGATGCGCACAGCGTTGTTTTCGGCAGGACACGGTGACGGATTGAGGCGATCGGAACGCCCGCCGACCAGTCTTCTGTTTTTTCTGGCCTTCTCCATCTTCATGACCGTCTTTAGCCTTTACGGCGCGAATGCGTCGGTCTTTGAGAAAGCGCGGGCGACGTTGCTTGATCGGTTCGCGCCGGTTTTTTCGGTGTTCTCCGGGCCAGTCCGTTTCACCCAAAACCGCATCGGCGATATCGGCGATTACTTCGCTGTGATGGAGGAGAACCGGCAGCTGCGGGACGAGAACGAAGCGCTGCGGATCTGGATGCACCAAGCCATGGCGCTTGAACAGCGTGTCGCTCAGTATGAAGAGATGCTCGACCCAAAGGTCGTGCGTCCTGGTGAGTACATTCCGGCGCAAGTGATTGCGGAAAACAGTGGGCCTTTCAGCCGTGCCCTGATTTTAAGTGCCGGTGACAAAGACGGCGTACGCAAAGGAAGCGCGGTCATCAATGGCGCGGGCCTTATCGGTCATGTTGTGACGGTGGGCCGCCATGCCTCGCGGGTGCTCTTGCTCACCGACGCGGACAGCCATGTGCCTGTCTATATCGAACAGGTGGACACGGAGGGCCTGCTCTCTGGGACCGCTGAACGTCGCGCTGAAATCCGGCTCTTTTCAGGAAGGCCGAAGGGTGAGCTGCAGCCCGGCATGCGGGTTGTGACCTCAGGAACAGGTGGGACACTGCCGCGGGGATTGCCGGTGGGTGAGGTGGTTCGGATCTCAGCTAGCGGCGTTGCCACCATCGGGCTCTATTCGAGTGATCAGCGTGCGCACATGGTGCAGGTGGTCGACTATGTCTTCCCCAAGACCATAGAAGCGACGGTCGAGGCAGAAGAACCCGCCGCGCCAGCGGCATTGACACAAGACGCGGTGGCCAGTGCCCCCGACACGGTGGCGGCCGATGGATGATCGTCACTTTCCCAGCCTCACCACGGTGGGCCTTGCGGGGCTTTTTCTCCTTTTAGGGGTGGTGCTCTTGTTGGTGCCGCTGAACCTCGTGGGCGGATTGGTGCCAACGCCGCTTTTGCCGCTCTGCGTGATTTTTATTTATGGGCTTGAACGTCCAGAGAGCTTACCGCCCAGCCTCACCTTTGTGATGGGAATTTTGCATGATCTTTTGTTCGGCGTTGCCATTGGGCCTTGGGCAAGTGTTTATCTTTTGATCCATGTCTTGGTCGTCTGGCAACGGAGCTATTTCGCCGGTCGAGATGGCACTGTGTTGACCACCGGGTTCGCGGCAGCGAGCGCATTGGCCATGGCGCTCTTTTGGTTTGAAATGTCGATCCTCTCGAGCCGACCCATGCCTTTACTGGCGATCTTTTGGCAATGGATCGTAACCGTTGGCAGTTTCCCCTTCTTGCTCGCGCTGTTTCGCCGGTTCGCCGGTCGGCCGCGCGCCAACATGCTGGTGTAACGATGCGCGTTGAACCCTTCGATACCAGTCGGCACATGTCCTTTACACGACGCGCGACGATCATGAGCGGCGGAACACTGGCTCTGTTTGGCGGCGTTGTCTTTCGGCTCTATGACTTGCAAGTGCGACGGCACGAGAATTTCCGTGCGCTTGCGGACGACAATCAATTCAACCAAAAACTGATTGTTCCTCTACGTGGCAATATTTACGACCGATACGGCCAGGTGGTGGCCACAAATGAACAGGATTTCCGGGTCCTGGTGATACCCGAGCGGACGAAAGATCTGCGTGAAGCGCTCATGACGCTTTCGACGATTATGCCGCTCACTGAGAACGAGATCATGTCGGTCATGGACAAAGCGCGCCGCCAGCGCAGCTTTATTCCTATTGTCGTCGCTGATAACCTCGACTGGAACACCTTTGCGGCGGTCAATTTTCATTCCACTGATCTAAGCGGCATCGTGTCAGAAGTGGGCATGGCCCGCTCCTATGATCCCGATGCCGGCGCAGCCTTCGTTGTGGGCTATATGGGGTCTGCCACGTCGGAAGATATTTCCCGTGCGGAGCGAGACGCCGACACTGAGGAGGCGGCAGAAAAGACAGAGCTGCTCTATCGCCAGCCGGGTTTTAAGATCGGCAAAGCTGGCCTGGAACGAAAATACGATGCGAACCTCCAAGGCGAGGCGGGTTCGATCCGAGTGCAGGTGAACGCCCATGGACGCGTGATCGACAGCTATCCCGATACAAGCGTTGAGCCGATCCAGGGCGAACCCTTGGGCCTCACGATCGACAAAGAGCTTCAGGCGCGAGCGCTTGAAATCCTCGCGGCTGATTATAATGAGTACCCAGAAGGAACACAGGAACCTCATCCCGTCTCTGCGTCCGCCGTGGTGATCGATGTGATCACCGGCGATGTTTTGGTCATGGCATCGACCCCTGCTTTTGATCCGAACGTCTTCAGCCGCGGGATCGAGGCGAGTTACTGGCGCGAGCTTAATCAAAGTCCTTTGAAACCGCTTCTGAACAAACCCGTGGCGGGCAGCTACCCTCCAGGCTCGACCTTTAAGCTTCTCACGGCGATCGCCGCGCAAGAGGCAGGAATCGATCCGAGCACGCGCTTTTCTTGCAATGGCAGTTTTCCCTTCGGCGGCCGCGTTGCGACATGCTGGAAAAAGGAGGGGCACGGACCGCTTGATATGGAAGGTGCAATCAAGCATTCGTGCGATGTTTATTTTTGGAACCTCGCAACGCTGGTTGATATTGACGATATCGCGAGGGTTGCGCGACGTTTTGGACTTGGTGAAACCTTCGATCTCGGTATTGGTGCGGAGGCGGAAGGCATCGTTCCTTCGCGGGCATGGAAGCGTGCCTATTATCGCAACGATCCGCCCAACCAGACCTGGTTCCCCGGAGAGACCCTCTCGGTTGCGATTGGCCAAGGTGCGGTTACGGCGACGCCGCTTCAGCTCGCCGTGATGAGTGCGCGAATTGCCACCCATAAAGAGGTACGCCCACGGCTTGTGCGGGCTGTGGGACGCGATCTGATCCAGGAGCCTCTTTTCAAAGAGCTTGGCGGTGAGACCAGCCATATGGAGCCGATCCGTAAAGGGATGAACGCTGTCGTGAATGAGTGGGGCACCGCGGCCCGTTCAACACTGTTGCCTGATTTCCAGATGGCAGGGAAGACAGGCACGAGCCAAGTCGTTGGCTTGAAACGCGATCCAGAAACAGGACGCCGTCTGCGTAATGAGGAATTGTCCTGGAAACTGCGGGACCATGCCTTGTTCGTTTCCTTCGCGCCTTACGACAATCCGCGTTATGCGTGCTGTGTGGTGGTGGAGCATGGAGGCTCTGGATCCCGCGCCGCGGGCCCTCGGGCACGAGATATTATGCGCTCGGTGCTGGAGAAAGACCCCGGCGATGGCATTCGTCATAACCTCTGGTCAGGCGGTTCAGCGCAGCGCGTGGCGCGTCTTGGGGGCTCGCGATGAACGCCATCGTGATCGAGGCGGCGAACCGCAACAGGTTTCGCCAACGGCTCTCTGAGCTCAATCTTCTTTTGATCATTCTGCTGACCATGATCGCCTCAGCGGGTATAATGGCGCTGTACTCAGTTGCTGATGGCAGTTGGACACCTTATGCAATGCAACATGGCATGCGGTTCGTGGCCGCGCTTGTCATCTTGATTGGTATTGGGATTACACCGCTTAAATTTTGGCTGAGTGTGGCCTATCCTGGCTATGTTGCGACTCTTGTCCTCTTGCTCTTGGTGCCGATTATCGGTGATGTGAATATGGGGGCAAAGCGATGGCTCGTGATCGCTGGATTCCAGCTGCAACCTTCCGAGCTTATGAAGGTTGCTTTGGTTCTTGCTTTGGCTCGTTACTACCACGGGCTTGAGTTTAAGCGGGTCTCGACGATTGTCGGGTTGGTGCCGCCGCTGGCGATGATTGGTGCGCCGGTTGGTCTTGTGTTCTTGCAGCCCGACTTGGGCACCGCGATCCTTTTAGGTCTTTCAGGTTTTTCTGTTCTGCTCCTCGCAGGCATCTCTTGGCGGCTCGTGGTGTTAGGAATGATCGCTGGTGTGGGGGCCGTGATTGGCGGTGTGCAAACGGGGCTCTTGAAGTCTTATCAGTTGGATCGAATTACGGCCTTTTTGGATCCAGACGCCGATCCACTGGGCGCCAACTACCACCCCAACCAATCGAAGATCGCGATTGGTTCGGGCGGTGTCGATGGCAAGGGTTATATGGAAGGCACGCAAAGCCAGCTCGATTTTCTGCCAGAGATGCATACGGACTTTATCTTCACGATCATTGGTGAGGAATTCGGATTGTATGGCGCTGTGGTGTTGCTTCTTCTCTACCTGGGGGTCTTTTTCACCACACTCCAGATAGCGATGAGCGCCAAGTCGCATTTTGGGCGCCTGATGAGCTTTGGGATCGCGCTGACATTCGTCTCCTATGTGCTGATCAACACAGGCATGGTGATGGGACTCGCACCGGTGGTGGGCGTTCCGCTCCCTCTGGTGAGCCATGGCGGCACCGTGATGCTGTCCATGATGGCTGGATTTGGTCTTGTGATGTCGACATGGATTCACAGAAACCAGGACACGCTTCGCACCTCGGGTTTTGGGTCTTAGCGCGCCGCAGCGAGAATCGCCTCGAAGGCCTCTCGAACGCCGGCGATATCATCATCGAGATGATCGAAGGCGGCCTTGGCGGCTTCCATGTCCCCATCCTTCGCAGCGACCTCGATCGCCCGTGCCCGTTCGGCGACGACGGTCGCGCCGAGATTGGCGGAGGATCCCTTAAGACCATGGGCTGATGCGGCAAGCGCGGTGGTGTCAGCCGCATCGATCGCGGCTTTGAGCTGGCTCAGCAAGCTTTCGTTCGACTCCCAATAGGCGTCGAGGATCGGTCGAACTCCTTCCACG
>JBCCBY010000004.1:0-26438 GCA_039033795.1 Pseudomonadota bacterium
CACCTCCCACAAACCTGACGATCTCAAGCACATCACCCTCGATGAGGGTGGTCTCTTTGAACATCGAACGGGCGACTATGTCTTTGTTGCGTTCAACAGCGATCTTGCCGCCCTCAAGACCAAATTGCTCGAGCAAGTCTGCCACGGTGATCCCGCGCACCACCGCGCGCTCATCCCCATTAAGGGTGATCGTCATCGCATGGGGCGCCGATGTGCTTGAGATCGTCAGGTTTGTGGGAGGTGGATAAGATGAAGTCCGAAACCAATGAACAAGGGCGAGACAGTTTTACGGTTGCTGGCCAGACCTTCACATCCCGACTGATTATCGGAACGGGTAAATATAAGAGTTACGAAGAGAACGCGGCCGCGGCTGAGGCGGCGGGCGCGGAGATGGTGACGGTTGCGGTGCGCCGCGTGAACCTTACCAATCCGAGCGAGCCCATGTTGGTCGACTATGTGAGCCCTGACCGCTTTGTGTTTTTACCCAACACGGCTGGGTGTTTTACCGGAGAGGATGCGATCCGCACCCTCCGCCTTGCCCGGGATGCTGGCGGTTGGAGCTTGGTCAAACTGGAGGTGTTGAGTGATCCCGACACTCTTTATCCCGATATGATCGAGACTCTTCGCGCGCTCGAGCTTCTTGTTGATGATGGCTTTGATGTGATGGTCTATTGCTCCGACGATCCCGTTATGGCGCGACGGCTGGAAGCTGCGGGCGCGGCGGCCATTATGCCCCTTGGTGCCCCGATCGGATCGGGTCTTGGCATTCAGAACCGCCTTAACATTCGACTGATCGCCGAAGAAGCGAACGTGCCGGTGGTGGTGGATGCGGGCGTCGGGACGGCGTCTGATGCATCGATTGCCATGGAGCTCGGCTGCGATGCTGTTCTCATGAACACCGCGATCGCCGCTGCGAAAGACCCGATCAGAATGGCCCATGCGATGAAACGCGCGGTTGAAGCGGGCCGCGAAGCCTTTCTTGCAGGACGTATGCCGACAAAATTGTACGGCGCGGCAAGCAGTCCGGATGCGGACTTTGTTGCGTAGCAACATGCTGCGCGCTCCGTATTCGAATCGCCGCGCTGATTCGATCACGCGAAGCGGGCGATCGGCGTTGAACGGTTGGGCGGGAAAGGTCCGCCGGTCTTTCCCTTAGCCGAAAGTGGCTGAAATTGGGCCGATTTTGACGATAATCGCCTAACTTTCGTGACATTTTTACATCATGGAACAGCGTGAATCGTTGATCGCCGTGAACCTTGTTGACGGTTTTTTTTGGTTATGCAGAAGTAAATACGACGGTTTGGTTACGCGGCGTTCACAAGGCGCTGCGTAGGCCGAACTTGGGTTTCGTCGTGGTGGCGTTTCCCTGGGGCAGTCTTTGAAAGGTAAAACCATGCAAGGTTTTGAACGTTCACGACGGGGCTTGAAATCCCGTCATCTTCTCGGCGCGGCCATGGGCGCGCTGAGCGTTGGCGTTGCCGCGACGGCAATGGCGCCAGCTTTTGCGCAGGACGATACGATCATCGTCACCGGCTCGCGGATCGCGCGGTCCGATCTACAAGCATCGAGCCCAGTGGCCATTGTGAGCCAAGAGCAAATTCTCTTCTCGGGTGAAGTCAACGTTGAAGCCGTGCTCGCTGAGATCCCGGCGATTGCGCCGGACCTTGGTGGCACCACCAACAACGGTAGCCCGGGCGGTATCGCAACGGCTGACCTTCGTGCTCTTGGTGCAAACCGGACGCTCGTTCTGGTCAATGGTCGCCGCTACATGGCGTCGGACAACCAGCAGCGCGTTGACCTTAACAACATCCCATCGGCTCTCATTGAGCGCGTGGAAGTTGTGACCGGTGGTGCATCGTCGATCTACGGATCGGACGCGATTGCCGGTGCTGTGAACTTCATCCTCAAGGACGACTTCGAAGGCGTCCGGATTGGTGCTCAAGGTGGTCGCGCGCTTGAAGATGGCGACGGCAACACGGCCAATGTGAACGTTACCATTGGTGTGAATACCGATGACGGTCGCGGCAACGTCACCATGTTTGCTGACTACACCTATCGTGATGAGGTCCGCGCGGCCCGTCGCGGCTGGGCTGACTCAGCCTATGACGACCTTGGCGGTGGTTCTATTCTGGACCCACTCGGTTCGTCGCGTATTCCGGGTTCGCAGATCCTCGGCTCCGGCTTCACAATTCCTGGTGAGGTTGCACCACTTGATGACGATGGCCAATTCGTTGGCTTCGGTAACGTTGGCTTCACCGAAGATGGTACGCCTTTCTCAAATCCAGCTTCGTTTAACTTCCAGCCAGACAACTTCATCGTGACCCCACAAGAGCGTCTTTTGTTCTCCACGATGGGTCGTTACGAAATCAACGAGTTCGTTGAAGCCTACATGGAAACAACGTATGCGAACAACTCGGTCAACCAACAGCTGGCCTTCGACGCGAACGACATTCCTGACAACCCAGCATCGTTGACGGTTCCGATTACTGGTAACCCGCTGATCACGAACCCTGACTTGATCACGTTCCTGACCGACAATTTCGATAGCGACAGTGACGGTGTGGCAGTTATTCCTGACCTTCGTCGTCGGATGGTGGAAGCTGGTCCTCGCTTCACGGCGTTTGAATCGGATGCTCTTCGTGTTTTGACCGGTCTTCGGGGTGACCTCGCTCTCGAGTTCGGTTCTGACTGGAGCTATGACGTTTACTATAGCTATGCGAAAACCAACCGTTCAGAAGCTCTCCGCAGCTACACTTCGGACGTTCGGATCCAGCAAGCTGTGAACGTGACCACCGATGCTGGCGGCAACGCAGTCTGTGTTGACCCAACGGGCGGCTGTGTGCCGATCACCCTCTTCGGCCCAGGTAGCATTGATCCTGAAGGCGTGCCTTTCATCTCACCAGCAGCTGCGGTTGTTCGTGACACGGAACAGCAGATCTTCAACGCCAGCGTCAGCGGTAATGCATGGGAACTCCCAGCAGGTCCTGTCGGTGTCGCGTTTGGTTATGAATATCGTGACGAAAGTGCGCGCGACATTCCTGACCAATTCGTGATATCTGGAGAGCTTGGGCCAGGCACCAACGAAGACCCAGTGGAAGGTCAGTTTGACGTCCACGAAGTGTTCGGCGAGGTGCTGATCCCTGTTCTTGCTGATGCGCCTTTCGCCGAAACCCTCGAGATCGAAGGCGCGTTCCGTTACTCTGATTACTCTTCGGTTGGTTCGGCAACGGCGTTTAAAGCGGGTGGTTCGTGGACCCCGGTTGAAGGCCTCAAGATCCGTGGTCTTTACCAAGAAGCTGTTCGTGCACCGAACATCTTTGAACTCTTTGGTCAGGCAACAGGCGCGCCAACGGTGACCGACGGTTGTGCAAGTGATCAAACCGAAAACAACAGTGACGAGCGGGCATTCTGTGCTGCACTTGGTGTTCCAGATCCTGCAAACTTCACACCGGACGCTCAGGCGACCACACAGTCGACCGGTGCGATCCTTGCTGGTGAAAGCCTCGATGCCGAAACCGCTGAGACCTGGACTGTCGGCTTCGTTTACGAGTCGCCAATCATCGAAGGTCTGACGGTGGTTGCTGACTACTACAGCATCTTCGTTGACGACGCGATCGATACGCTTGGACCGACGGTCCGTTCTGACCAGTGTATCGCCAGCAACGACGTCGACAGTGCTGCATGCCAGTTGCTCACTCGTGGTCCGAATGGCGACATCGCCTTCATCCAAGACACCTTCATCAACACTGGCTCGGAAACCCGTAAAGGTATCGACTGGCAGATCGATTACTCCCGTGATCTCAACATCTTGAATATCCCGGGTACGGTCAGCCTGTTCCAAGCTGGTAATTACACGTTCACCAACGAGTTCGTTCCAGCCGACGGCGAAGACGCTATCGACTGTAATGGTATCTTCTCTGGTGACTGTACGGGTCTTGGTGACTTCAACCAGCCGAAGTGGAAGCTGACCAACAACGTCACTTACCAGACTGGTCCTCTGCAGGTCCGTGCTCAGTACCGGGTGATCGGTAACCTGACCAACGGCGCTGCTGACACCATTGATGACCTGGCATTCGAAGACACCGACATCCAGGGTTACGTCGACATCACAGCTAGCTACGATGTCAACGAAAACCTCAACCTGTATGCTGGTGTTGAGAACCTGGCGGACACGAGCCCACCACTCATGGGTTCAGGCTTCACCGGTCGTAACGGTGGTTCGGACGCTGGTACCGACCCGTCGCTCTACGACGTTCTCGGTCGCCGCTTCTTTGTCGGCGCTGTGGTTCAGTTCTAATTCGGTAACTGATCAATAAGAGAAAGGGCGGACCTCTGGTCCGCCCTTTTTTTGATCCGACGTCTGTGCTCAAGCCCGTTTTGTAGCGGACACCAACCCCGCGATCATCGACACAAAAGCGTGAGACCGACGATCTTGTTTTGCCTCGTGCGATCGAGGCTGAACTGCTCAGTGACAGGAGGGCTTCGCCAACTCTATCTATTGCTTGCTGATGGCTTCGAAGGCTGCGGCAAAACGATCAGGCGTGTAACCGTTAAGAAGCTCTATATCGTCCGTGTTCGTGTTGATGATCACAAAGTAAGGGGTGCCTGAAACCCCGGCGTTGCGCGCAATTTCAATCGATCGATCAAGCGTCGCCTCGATCGTGTCGCTCCTCTCGTCGATAACCCGCGCCACGTCCCGCGGACTGACGCCAGCACGGCGAAGTGCGGCATCAACCGCCTTCTGATCAAGAGTGCCCTCAGCTCTCATGAGTTCGAGGTGAACAGCGCTGTAGGCTTGTGGCCCGCCATCGATCCCCGCGGCAAGCGCTGACAGGGCGGCTGTACGCGACTCATCCCGTAAAATTGGCAGCTCTTGAAAAACAACCCGCACGGAGGGCTTATCGTCGACAAGCGCTATCACATCATCAAGAGCGCGTTTGCAAAACCCGCAATGGTAATCAAAAAACTCCACGACAACGATCTCGGCATCATCTGCTGAAGCGCCAATAGCGTGACCAGAGCGCGCTTCAACCAATTCAGGCACCAACCCCGCTAAGACCTCGCGGCTTGCGCTCTCAGCATCTGCTTCCATCTGGGCACGAAACGTCTCAATGGCTTCAATAATCACCTCGGGGCGCCGCATCAATGCCTCTCGCAGCATACGGTCGAATTCTTCATCAGTGATCGGAGGTTGAGCTGTTGAACCACCTTCAGCGGTCGCGCCATCTTCGGCGCATGCGGCCATGCTTAAGGGCGCAACCAGCATCGCTGTGAGAGCAAGAAACGAACGATAAGTCATGGCGTTATGTCTTTCCGAAAGCCGCTTAACGGCGGCGTTGTTGCGCTTGGTCTGCAGTGGCAACGATGATGTCGAGCGCCTGTTGATGTTCGGGCGTTCCAGGTTTGAGGTCGTTGCGAGCGCGGACGGCAAAGCGAAGCGCCTCGCGGCTGTTGCCATAATGATAATAGGCTTCAGCTTGCGCCAGGGCGGCCAGGCTGTTGTCGCCTTCCAACGCATGCGCGCGAGCCAGCTCGGTCCAGGCAAAAGCGTTGTTTTGCTCCATCCGCAGCGCTTCGTTGAGAATATCGATGGCCTCGCGAACATGATCTTGGTCTTCGGTCGCGACCAAAGCCCGGCCAAGATTGACTTTGAGGAGCGCAAATTGCGGTGCAAGCTCGGTCGACCGGCGGTGCGGGTCGATCGCCTCAATTGGTCGTCCGTGCTCGAACAGCATCTGACCTTTGAGTTCATGAAAGTAAGGATTGTCCGGGTACTTGGCGATCAAGTGGTCGATTTCGCGTGATGCGGCGTCAAGGTTCGAAGCGCGGTAATGGGCAACCGCCCGGGCGTAGCGTGCTGGATCACTCTGATCGGAGAGGGGATAGAGCCTTTGGGTCACGAATGGCTCGTTCATAAAGCCAACGATCTTTGCCTGAATCATGTTCAGCTCAAAGATCTCTTCCGGCGTGTCTTCGACCGCCCAGTATTCTGACTCCGATGCACGCGAGCGAATCACCGATGAGCGTTGCAGAGCCAAGGGGTGGGTTTGCAAATAGGGGATAGGCTGGTTGGCGGTGATGAGCTGCCGGTTTTGCAGCTTATCGAAAAACTGCACCAGGCCTTGGCTCGACGACCCGATGGCTTCGAGGTAATTGACCGCAGCTTGGTCAGCGGCCGACTCTTGGCCACGGCTGAACGACAAAAAACTGCTCTGCCCGATCTGCTGCCCAGCACCAATGGCGCTGATACCGAGTTCCGGCGGCGCCCCCACCGCGAGAAGGGCGGCACCAAGCACCAGGCTCAGCATCGCAGGCCTCGACGCGGCCGCAATAGCCTCGGCCGTCCTGACGCTATGGCCACCAGCGATGTGGCCTGCCTCGTGGGCAATGACGCCTTCGACTTGGTTGGGGCTGTCGGCCAACGTGATCAGACCCGTGTGAATGAGCATGTTCATCCCGCCCGCAGCAGCGTTCGGCGTGGGATCACCGATCAGGTATATGTTGACCCCTTCGGGCCGCAAACCTGCCGCTTCGAACACTGGAAAGGAAAGGCTATCGATCCAGGCTTCGATTTCTGCGTCACGCAACAGAACCTGCGCGGCGGAGGGCCCTGCCCAAAGAGGACAGAGGACACCCACCAAAGCGATGAGGATCATTTTGCGCAGTCTGGTCAACATACCCGTCCCTTTGTCCCCCAAAGTAACGCCCAAGAGTGCTGTTGTCCTGCGGATGTACCTTATCATCATGTCAGATGGCTCAAGGTCTCTTTCTTATTTTTGAAAGGGCCGTTGCCACCAACCCACCCGGCGTGGTCCCTTCGGCCCAGGACTGAGCTCCGTTTCGGACGCCGTCGCGGTGGCAGCGAGGGGGACAACAGGATTGTCCTCGACGGGACTGTTCAATGTGCCCGCATCATCGGCGGTTATCGCTTCATCCGGCGTTTCATCTGATGTTATGGATTGAGGCGCAGCGGTGTCGTGATCGTCGACAACGGCGCTGACCGTTTCAAGCGATTCAGAAGTGTCGTCCGGTCCTTTGTCGGTGACCAACTCTTCCTTATCGTACGGTTCTGTTTCCGCAGCTTCCGACGCATCGGCTGTTTCAATGCTTTCCGCGCCATCCTTGGAGCGCCGGTTGCGGCGACCACCGCGACGACCGCGGCGTCTTTTTCGGCGAGGCTCACCATCGCCGTCGCCGTCGTCTCCATCGGCGCTGACCTCGTTGGACTCGGCCGGTTCGAGCGCCGTCGTCTCAGCGACGTCGGTGTCCTCGTCAGCTTCACTCGGCAACTCATCGTCGAGCGCTTCGAGGCTTTGTTCTGCCTCATCGCTTCTCGATTCGCCCCCGCGGCGACGACGGCGGCGGCGGCGACGCTTGGGCTTGTCGTCGTTTGCGGCTTCATCGTCCGTGCGTTGGGTGTTGGATTGCTCGTCGGTCGTCGACCCGGTTGAATCCTCGTCCGATGGTGAGGCGTCATCACCATCCGTATCGCGCAAAGTCATGGCGCTGCTCGGGGTGCCAGAGCCCGCCATTTCGTATTGGTCAGCAAACTTGCTGCTGTCCGCCAGAACATTGGTTTTCACGCCATAGGTGGCTTCCATCCGTTCCAGCCAACTGCGCCGTGTGTTGAGGATGAAGAGGGCCACATCCGTCGATGTCTTGACACTGATGAGACCATATTTGCGTTGGGCGGCCAATCCCTCGGCCGCACGCAAAATTCGAACAGCGGCAACGTCATGGCTCCGCACCGCACCAGCACCATCGCACACAGGGCAGGTTTGGGTTGTGCCATCAACAATGCCCGAGCGACGCCGTTGGCGCGACATTTCCATCAGGCCAAAGCCGGAGATGTTACCGATCTGTGTCCGTGCACGATCGTTTTTCATGGCCTCTTTGAACTTCTTCTCGACAGCGCGGTTGTTCCGGTTCTCCTCCATGTCGATGAAGTCGATGACGATGAGGCCGGCAAGGTCGCGAAGGCGGCATTGGCGTGCCACTTCCTGCGCAGCCTCTGAATTGGTCTTCAGCGCCGTCGCCTCGACATTCCGTTCCTTGGTCGCCTTACCCGAGTTCACGTCAATTGAGACCAGGGCTTCTGTCTGCTGAATAACAAGATAGCCGCCAGACTTCAGCTGCACGACCGGTTGGTACATTTGATCGAGTTGCTCTTCGACCTTGTGTTTCAAGAACACCGGGATATCGCCCTTGTACCGTTGCACGTTCTTTGCGTGGCTCGGCATGAGCATCTTCATAAAGTCTTTGGCTTCGCGGTAGCCTTCCTCGCCCTGAACGAGGATTTCACCGGTGTCCTTGTCGTAAAGATCGCGGATCGCCCGTTTGATGAGGCTTGCTTCTTCATAGATCAGACAAGGCGCAACGCTCTCTAAAGTCCGCTCTCTGATCGTTTCCCAAAGCCGTAAGAGATAGTCATAGTCCCGCTTAATTTCGGTCTTGGTGCGCTTGGCACCGGCGGTCCGAATGATCAGGCCCATATTGGGCGCGATGTCGAGCTCTGCCATCGACTTTTTGAGGCGTTTGCGGTCGCCTTGCGATGTGATCTTTCGGCTAATGCCGCCGCCGCGAGCAGTGTTGGGCATTAAGACGCCATAACGACCGGCAAGCGAGAGATAAGTGGTGACAGCAGCACCTTTGTTGCCGCGTTCCTCTTTGACGACCTGCACCAGCATAATCTGCCGACGCTTGATCACCTCTTGGATTTTGTAGGCACGCAGCAGGCGATTGCGATCTCGCTTGGCTTGGTCATACTCAGCCCGAAGAGCTTGTAACTCGTTATCGACCGGTTCGGGCTCTGCGTGGAGGGCTTCATCGGAGGCTGCCTCATCACGCGAGTCATCCTCAATGCCTTCGTCTGCATCGTCCTCCGTGTGGGCGTCGGCAATAGCCTCGATTTCGCTCTCTGCATCGGTTTCTGAGGGCGTCAACGCATCATCATCGACATCAGCTTCGTCGCTGACGCGCGTTTCCCGCTCCTCATGGTCGAGGCCAATGGTGTCCTTGGGCTCCTCGTCGTCCTCTTCATCATCGGAGGTCCAAGCTGGCTCCGATTCATCGTCCATCACCGCACCATCGACGTCCGCCGCGGCTGATGTGGCAGGGCCCTCGTCGAGGGCACTTTTTGCTTCGCCAGCCGATGGGTCGCCGAGGGCGTCGATCAGGCCTTGAGGGTCATCATCCCCGGCGTCGTCGTCATCACCATCGGCCGACGCCTCCATATCATCATCGGGTTGGTCGTCAGCGCGGCCCCTGAGCTCGTCCTCGTCATCGGGGTCGACATCATCATCGCTGTCTTGGTCGCGCTCAGCCAGTTTCTTGGCCAGCTCGACCTCTAAGGCTTCCGCCTTGCGCAGCACCTCGCGGTCAGCGACCGGGATTTGGTAATAGTCTGGATGGATCTCACCGAAGGCCAAAAAGCCATGGCGGTTCCCACCATACTCAATGAAAGCGGCCTGGAGGCTCGGTTCCACGCGCGTCACGCGCGCAAGATATATATTTCCCCGTAGAGGTTTACGGGACGCGTACTCGAAGTCGAAGTCTTCGACCTTGCCACCTTGGGTGACGGCAACGCGCGTCTCCTCCCGGTGGTAAGCGTCGATCAGCATTGTCTTGGGCATTGATTACTCCGCAGCTGCGGCGATGCGCCGGGCCAGCTGTGTCTGGTGAAGGGGGGACGGCAAGGCCTTCCGCAGAGCGTCCGGTCCCCTGGGGACAAACGGCGCTATGCAATGCGGTCGAGGCCATCACGTATCTTTCAGATGCGCCTGAGACGTTATTGTCGAAAGGCGCTATAGGTTCGCGGCACCAGCAAGGATGCCATTGGATGCCTTCGTGTCGCCGGCGGTTGTTGGGCCAGGCTTGAGGACCGAAAACGATGTCTATCAAAGCGTCAAGCGGTGCCAAGATCCTTCTCAGCCGCCAGGTCTTCACGCCGACAGATAACCTTTGCGCCACTTCCCGAAGAACTTCAAGAATGCTGCAGCGCCATGGTCTGCTACGAATCGGGCATAGTGCTTAACGCTGCATTAAGCCTCGCCGTGGCAGCGGATGGGTTGATCCCCAAGGAGTATCGATGCGTCGCCTGACCCTGCTTTTTCCGTTGCTGGCCCTCGTGCTGTGCGGATTTCTTGCCGTTTCTGAAGCGCCATCAGGTCCTGTCGTGGTGCAGTCCATTCGTCTTGGGGAAGATGCGCAAGGCCAAACAAGGCTTGTGCTCGATATCGATGGACGACCGGCCTATCGGATTGGCGCCAAGGGCGATATCGACCCGGAAATTGTTGTTGAACTTGAGGATGTTGATTTTCGCGTTCTTGGCCTGGGTGCCGAGCGCCAATCATCCGGCACGATGGAGGGGCGGGGCCATATTGGCCGTCTCAGCTACGCCCCCCAACTGCTGCGCATCAGCCTGCGGCGCCATGCTCTTCCCACCAGAAGCTTCATTTTGCCGCCCAGTGGCGACATACGGCACCATCGTTTGGTGATTGATCTCGATCACGTTGGCCAAGATGACTTCGCCGGCGCAGCGGCAAGCTTTGATCCCCGATCAACGGGTGATGCCGAACCCGTCTTGCTCGCGCGCGTTGGTCCTGTGTTACCGCCGAGCATCAAGCCGATACGGATCCAAAATGTGGCGGAGCGCGTCTTGGTCAGCCAAGCGTCGTCCCCCACCGATGAGCCCCGCAGCAAACCGATCATCGTTCTCGATCCTGGCCATGGCGGCTACGAACCGGGCGCTGTTGGGGTGGCAAGGACCAAAGAAAAAGACATCACGCTGGCCTATTCGAAGGATCTCAAACTGGTCTTGGAACGGCGCGGCTATGATGTGCGGCTGACGCGATCAGACGACAGCTATGTCGAGCACGCCAACCGTATTCAGCTGGCCCGGACCGAGGGGGCTGATCTGTTCATGTCCATCCACGCCGATAGCCACGAGGATCACAGTCTTCGGGGCGCATCCGTGTACACCCTCTCTGAGCGCCGATCCGACAAAATGGCCAATGAGCTGCGAGAGGATGGCGAATTTGTGTTGTTTGATGTGGAGATATCGAACGATGATGGCGTCGGCGATATTCTTCTTGATCTTGCGCAATCCAACGCCCGCCAAAGCTCTGATCGCCTTGCAGATGCGTTGGTCGCGTCGATGAAGACCCGCATGCCATTGCTCAAAAACCCCAAACGTCGCGGTGCATTGCTCGTGCTTTTGTCGCCTGATGTTCCAGCCGTTTTGGTCGAGCTCGCATTCCTCTCCAATCCGCGCGACGAGGCCAACCTCAACAACGCGACCTGGCGGCGACAGTCGGTCACGGCGATCGCCGACGGCATCGACGACTATTTCGATGCGGAGGGGCTTGAAACGCGACTGGCTGGTGGGACCGGTCGTTCAGGGTGACATTGAGCCAAGCGGCGGTCCGTGCGAGACGCGCTGTCATGAGGTCGTTTGTGTCCATTCTTCGTCGCTTGATCATGTTGGCTGCGTTTTTGCCGCTTGCTGGATGCGGGAGCGTGGGCGGCGGCGGCGGTCTTGGCTTGATGCCGAACCAAACCTCCTTATCAGGATCCTATCTTCAGGGACGGTTTGCTGCCCAGGAGTTCGATATATCCCGTGCGGAGGAAGCGTTTGTCGATGTGGCCCGCCGCCTTCCTGGACCAGAAGGCAGCCGCACCGCATTCATCTACGCCTTGGCCTCGGGGTCGAGCTCTGATGCTGAACAGCAGGCGCGTGCGGTCATCGCTGCTGATCAGAGCACCCGCCAAGAGGATTTCGGTGTCCAAAGAGACCTGCCTCGTCTGACCCTCGCGGCCATTGCGATGCGGGATCGGGATCCTCGGCAGGCGCTTTTGCTTCTTGATAAAGACCAGCTTGGTTCAGCCCTGTCTCGATCCTTGGCCGTGCTGCTCCGATCGGCAGCGGTCTATGAGATCGATGGCCGGGATGAAGCGCTCGAAATCCTTTCGGAGCAGGAGGATGGGACCTTTAATGGCCTTGTGCCCCAGCACGTCGCCCTCATGTTGGCGATGGATGGCGAGGATGCGCGCACCGAAGCATCCTTCCGCCAGGCACTTGGCGCTGCGCGGGCCGATATCACCGCTCTTGGCTATGCAAGGTTCCTCGAAGACGAGGGGCGTACGGACGAAGCTGAAGATATTTATGGTCGGATGGTGCGGGACGCAGGTCTTTTCACTCGGGCTGGACGCATGGGTTTGCAGCGCGGGGGTCGACTGGAAGGCCAATCCCGGAGCTTCCGCCGCGCAGCAAACCGCGCGCCGCGGCTTGCCGATAACGGATTTGATCTGTTCGCGTTGGCTTTGGAAAATTACGCCTGGCTGGGTTTTGAGCAAGCCATGCAGACACCAAGCGGCGATCGGTTCGCGGTGGAGCGCCGCCGCTCATCGCTGGTTGTTCCACTTGCATTGTCCAATCTTGCGCGGGAGGTTGATCCCGATCGCGCGATGGCCAATTACCTCTCTGCACTGATCACCAGCATGTTCGATAACGCCGAGGATGCGTTCACGATTGCGTCGTCCGTGCCTGCATCGTCTTGGCTTTACGCCTATGCGCGCTTGGAGGTTGCGGATGCGCTGAGACAGGCGGGGGATGAGGACGCAGCCATTCTATCGTTACGCGCTGACCTTAATCGCGACCCTGGTTCACCCCAAATGGCGCTTCAGCTGCAGGGCTATCTTCTGCAGGCGGAACGCTATGACGAAGCCAAAGAAGCCGCTGATATGGCGATTATGGCAGCCGAAGCTCTCGATGTCATGCCATCGTCGCTGTGGCGCTATTATTTCGGGCGCGGTGCAGGGCGTGTCGAAGCCGGCGACTGGGAGGGCGGACGCGCAGATCTTGAACGAGCGTTGGAGCTTTCCTCCGATGAGCCGATTGTTCTCAACCATCTTGGCTACAGCTACGTCGAACGCGGCATCCAGCTCGAACGCGCCTTTGGGATGATCGAGCGCGCCCTCGACATCAACCCCAACAATGGCGCCATCGTGGATAGTCTTGGATGGGCGCATTTTCAGCGAGGCAATTTCGGTGCGGCGATCACACAGCTTGAACGTGCTGTTGAACTTGAGCCAGCGGATGCGGTGATCACGGACCATTTGGGTGACGCCTATTTCGCTGTGGGAAGGGAGCGCGATGCACGATACGAATGGCAGCGCGTCCTTAATCTTGATGACGCCGATGATGATTTGCGGGCACAAGTGACAGCGAAGCTCAATGGTCGGACCGCTGACATCTTACCAGAATCGGTCACAAGGGGCGGGATGTGACGGCTGCGATCTTTGCTCCCATCAAGATCAACATTGCACTTCATGTCGGCCCGCTGCAGGCGAATGGGTTTCATCCCGTGGATACGCTCTGTGTTTTCCCAGCAATTGGCGACGTTCTCGCCTACGAACCAAGCGCAGAACCCGGAATAGACTTTGCTGGGCCTTTTGCAGCACCGCTCCTTGGCGAGGACATCGAAACAAACCTGGTCTGGCGCGCTTTCCGTCTCCTGAACATCGAACCCCAAGGCCGGTTATTGCTAACCAAGACAACGCCTGTTGCGTCCGGGGTGGGGGCGGGAACAGCAGATGGCGCGGCGGCGATGTTGTTGCTGAACGATGTGCTTGAGCTGGGGCTGGACGCTCATCAACTGATTGCACGCTCGGTTGGTTTGGGTGCGGATGGACCAGTGTGCATCGCTGCGCAAATTCACCGCGGAGGTCTTTGGCGTGCGCGCGGGATTGGGGAACGGCTGGACTTTGAAGGCACCGTCGAACCAAGCGCCATCGTGGTGGCCAACCCGGGATTTCCGGTGTCGACGGGCGATGTTTTTCGGGCGTTTGATGCCGGTGAGCGGAGACCGCTCAGCCCGGCCCAGCGGCGCAAAGGCGAGACTCTGGCGTCCACGGTTGCTGCGACCCAAAATGATCTTGAGCCGCCGGCGATAGCGCTGCGGCCCGCGATCGGGTCCTTAAAGCAAGCCATGGCGCGCCATCCCGGTGCAACGGCGGCGCGTATGTCCGGATCTGGCGCCACGTGCTATGCGCTTCACGCAAGTCTGGCGTCAGCGCAGCGCGCGGCCGTTGGGCTTCGCCGGCAAGGCTACTGGGCTGAGGCCAGCTCTCTTTTGGCTGGCTAGAGGGAGCATCGCGGTGGAAGTGATCCCGTCTGGTGTTGCATTTGGTCTCGGCGCCGCGCTGGTTGCTTGTCTTCTCACCTTTGCCTTTTGCCAAGTATCCATCCGATTACGGATTGCGCTGGACGAGGTGTCGGAGCGGTCAAACCATGACACGCCCACCCCGCGCCTGGGCGGAGCGGGGGTCCTTATTGGCTTTGCGGGTGCGGCGGCGGCCATCATGATAGCTGCCAGTTTGATCACCCCTGCGCTGATACCGCTCATCATGCTGACATTCGCTGCAGGTCTTATTGGTCTTGCCGATGATTTGACCACCGTTTCGGCCGGCGCAAAGCTTTTGATGCTCTGTGTGTTGTCGGGTTTTGCTGTTGTGGTGCTTGGGCCGGTTGCTGAGGTGCCGATCCCGCTTGTTGGCTGGGTTCCGCTTTCGCCTCCCGTTGGAATGGCTGTGGGGGCATTTTGGCTTTTGGCCATCGTCAATGTGGTCAACTTTATGGACGGTTTGAATGGGCTGATTGGAACAGCCGTTGTTCTGGTTTTCGTCAATTTGGGGCTGTTGGTTGGTGGTGAACTCGGTTGGCTGGTCCTTGCCATTGAGGGTGCGATCATCGGCTTTTTGGTCTGCAATGCGTTCAAGGGCCGAATTTTTCTCGGCGATGCGGGCAGTCTGGCGCTTGGGTTTCTGCTCGGGGCGTTGCCATTGGTCGCTGAAGGGGAGGGCCGTGTCTTTTGGCTCACACCACTGGTGGCGCTCCCGCTCATCGCCGATGTTGCTTTTACGCTGGTCATCCGAACCCGGCGCGGTGCTCGATGGACCGAGCCCCACCGCGATCATCTTTACCAACGGCTGAAAACAGCGGGCTGGTCCCACCAAGCCGTCTCCGTTGCGCTTGGCTGCGTCATCGTCCTTGGTGCCCTGGTGAGCCGCAAGGTAGGGCCCGATGTTGACATTGCCCCGGCAGCTTATTGGGCGTCTGCCGTCGGTCTTGGCGGCGTTTGGGCCATCGTGATGGTCGTGATGCTGACGATTAAGCCGCCCAGCGCCCCATCATGAACTCAGTAAGGGCGTTGCGCCGACGCGAGGGTCAGTGCCCGCAAATTTTCTGTGAGCGGATGGGCAGGAAGACTGTTGAGGTCTGTCGCTGCGCGAACCGCAAAGTCCTGGGCGTGGCTTAAGGCTTTTGCGGGCACATCATCGCGCTCCAAAAGCCGGCGGGCCTCATCAAAATCGGCCGGTGAAGCGCTTTTATCAAACGCTTTTTTCCAAAACGCCCGCTCATCGTCATCGCGGGCGGCGTTGAACGCCAGGATGACCGGCATGGTCATTTTCCGTTCACGGAAGTCGTCGCCGACGGTTTTACCAATCTCGCTGGCGCCTGCACCATAATCAAGGGCATCATCCACGAGCTGGTAGGCGATGCCGAAATGAAGGCCGAAGGACGCCAGTGCATCCGCATGCGGAGAGGGCCCTATCGCGAGGGCGCCAGCTCTGGCAGCCGCTTCGAACAATGTCGCGGTTTTGGCACGGACAACATCCATATGCATCGACGCTGTCGCCTCGATATTGCCTTGGGTCTCGAGTTGGAGAACTTCCCCTTCGGAGATGGTGCAACTCGCCCGGCTCAATATTTCGAGCACGGAAAGTTGTCCTGTTTTCACCATCAATTCAAAGGCACGTGCAAAGAGGAAATCTCCCACAAGCACGGCCTCTTTGTTGCCAAAGACAACATTGGCCGTCTTAAACCCGCGGCGAAGCGCGCTGTCATCGACCACATCATCGTGCAGCAAGGTTGCGGCGTGAATAAGCTCCACGGCAGCTGCGAGATAACGAGCGTTTTCGCCGGACGCCCCGACGATCGTCGCACTGGCAAGGGTGAGGAGCGGGCGCAGGCGTTTACCGCCAGCACCAATCAAATGGCGAGCGACTTCGGGGATCAACGGGACATCGCTTCCAAGATGCGCGAGGATCACCTCATTTGTGGCATCAAGTTCGCTTTTAAGGGCCACCATCAGCTGCGCTGCGGCATCGGGAAATGCCGTCAGTTGGCCTTCATCCTGGGTTGGTGCGGCTAGCGCCATGCGTGAACTCCGTACGACCGCTTTACCCATGTTGGATCACAAAGACCAAAAGAGGACGCGGCAAACCGCGCCTTAGCTGGCAATGTCTCGGTGTTGAACCATGAAAAGCCTGTCCGTATCTGTGGCCAATGTCGCGCTTGTCTTCGCTGTTGTTCGCCCCGTTTCGCCGTTTCTTTCCACCAACCCCCCTTGTGACCGTCGTCGAGCTGCGCGGTGCGATCGGCGCTGGCGGGCCGGGGGGTCGCAGCCTCTCTGCCAGCTCGGTCGAAGCAAGCCTCGCCAAAGCCTTTAAGAACAAAGTCAGCAAGGCCGTTGTCGTCTCGATCAACTCGCCTGGCGGCGCCCCCGCCCAGTCACGCATGATCATGGAGCGCATTCGAGGCCTCAGCATCGAAAAGCAGATCCCGGTCATCAGCTATATCGAAGATGTTGGTGCGTCAGGCGGTTACATGTTGGCCCTGGCGGGTGAAGACATTTTCGCTGATCCCTTTGCCATCGTTGGTTCGATCGGCGTGATTTCTGCTGGGTTTGGGTTTCAGGATCTGATCGCGAAGGCTGGTGTCGAACGCCGCGTGCACACAGCGGGGACCAACAAATTGCGGATGGACCCTTTCCAGCCGGAAAAGGACGAAGATCGAGAAAAGTTCTCCACCTTGCTCGCTGAGACCCATACGCTCTTCAAAGACATGGTGCGGAAGAGCCGCGGTGATCGTCTTAAGGGCGATGATGATGTCGCCTTCAGCGGCGATTTTTTTCTCGCCAGCGAAGGCGAAGCCCTTGGTTTGATCGACGGGACAGGGGATTTGCGCGCTATTTTGAAGGACCGCTATGGCAACGACGTCAAGATCGTGACCATCAACGCGCAAAAGTCTGGTCTTCTGTCGAAGCTCAGCGGCAGGTTATCCGCCTCAATCGTCGATGCGGCCATGCAGCGGATCGATGATAAGGCCTTGAGAAGTCGTTTTGGGCTCTAGGAAAAGCAAGCAATCAGCTTTAGGTTGATCCGCATGAATGCTCTCGCCGCCCTGTTGGCAACCGCTGCTGTGACCGCTGGATCCGTGACCGCGGTGAAGGCCATTCGTCGGCGTCTGCGCGAGGCGCCCGACCACATTCAGTGGCTTCGCAAACGCAAATCTGGGCGCAAGGATGGTGCGGTCATCGACCTGGTGGCGGATGAAAGCGGCGTTTATGGGATGCCAGAAGGCCGCTGATCTCGTGTGTGTTTTGCACTGGCGAACGGATTTGACGGGACGGGCCGAGGCCCGACATGGCTAGATCATGGTGTCCATTCCACCCAGACCTGTCGCGTTCTTATCAGTCGTGAGTTGCGGATACGCATCAACTGCATGGCCCGTAGAAGTGGGGTGGGGGTTTGCCACGGGACCGGTGCGCACGATGTTGCTGGTTCCATCAGAGGATTGGTCTTTGCTGGCTTGGGACAAGCACTGTGAAGGTTGTCATCGGTTGGCGCTTGAAACACTTGTGCGTGAGGGGAAAAAATCCATCGACGCCGCGCTGATCCTGAATGCGGCCCTGGGGCAAAGCACCGTCTATGCGCAGGATCCAAAGACCGATAGCCTATGGCTCTATAAGCTTTATAAGTCTGCCAACGTTGATCCCAATTTCCAAATCGAACCCAGCGCGATCGTTCTTGATCCCTCACCGGGGAGAGCCGCGAGCCGGGTTGAGGGATTGCGCTCAGCCTTCACAGCACGCGCAGCCAGCTGAATGAGTGGCCTTCGGATGAAGTGGCTGCGCTTTGGCGCAGAAAAAGCCGATCGCACACTGATCTTCACCCATGCAACGGGCCTCAATGCATCCGCCTACGAACCGCTTTTGAAGGCGCTTGATTTTGACGGGCGGATTTTAGCGCCCAGTTTGCGCGGCCATGGCGGCACGACGCTCCCAGCCAACCCCCGATCAATCCGCAGTTTTTGGACGTTCGCGCAGGATCTCCTTGCTGATATCGAACACTTTGGCGACCTTGGTGCGCTCACGCTTGCTGGGCATTCAGCAGGATCAGTGACCAGCTTACTCGTCGCGCGGAAACGGCGGCCCCAAGCGCTGGTTATGATCGAGCCGATTGCGTTGCCTCGGATCTTTGCCTTCGCTGCCAGGACCCCCCTCAAAAGGTTCACCGTCGATCGCGCGCCTATTGCGGTGAACGCCGCCAGACGGCGCGCGCATTTTGCTTCAAGGGAGGAGGCCCGCGCCAATTATCTCTCCAAAACATTTTTTATGACCTGGGATGAGCGAGCGCTCGATGGGTATCTGGAGGAGGGTCTCATTGACGATCCATCCGGAGGCGTCCGCCTAAGTTGTGAACCTGCTTGGGAGAGCGCTGTTTTTGGGGCGCAAGCTGCGGGCTTTTGGCCGCATATCCATCATGTGCGGCGCAAGGGTTTGACGGTTCACACCGCGGTTGCGTCACGTCATTCGACCTTCCCCGCCTTTGCCCGACCGGGCTTCCAAGCCACGGGGGCCAAACTCACCGTGGTTGAGGGTGGCCACATGTGGCCGGTGGAGCAAATTTCCGAGGCATCATCGTGGTTAAGCGCCCGGATTGGGGTTTAACCGCCCGCAAGGCTTTGCTACTGCCCCGCGAACGAAACCGCATCTTTAGGTAGCCACATGAGCCAAACTCCGACCAACGCAGCCCCCTCCGTGGAAGGCTCGATGTTTTTGTTCCGCAAGCCGGAGCTCCTGACCAAAGAAGCGCATGGCGGCATGGGTATTGTTCGGCCCGACCAACCCTTTGGTTTTGCGGCGACTGCCCGGGCAGTGCCCCTGGTGCTGACGGAAATCCCGACGGCGATGCGTGATTATCCGATCATCTTCACCAACAAAGACAAGCCGATGCCGATGGCGGTGTTGGGTCTTGTGGAAGACGAAAACATGTTCGTTGACGAGAAAGGTGAGTGGGAAGATCGACGCTATATCCCTGGCTACCTTCGTCGTTATCCATTCGCGCTTGCGACCGATAAAGAAACCAACGACCCGCAAGGCCAACGCATGGCGTTGATTGTCGATGCTGAGTTTGAGGGTCTGAGCGCCTCCGCGCCGGACGAAAACAAGTTCTTTGCGGGCGATGGTCCCAGTGCGTCGCTTCAGCAAGCCTTGGATTACTGCCAAAGCTATGAACGCGATTTTGCGCAGACCGTGCAGCTTGCTCAGGTGCTGTCGTCTTATGATGTTTTGACCGAACAGTTTGGTCAGTACACACCGCCTGGGAAGACCGCGCAGCCCTTTGCCCGGTATTTTGGGATTGATGAAGATCGGCTGAAATCCCTCGCCGACGATAAGATCCTCGAGCTCCGCAAGAACGGCGTGTTGCCGCTTCTTTATGCTCAAATGATGTCGATGGGGAACTGGACCAGCATCATTGATCGCCGCGCCAAGCGTTACAACTTGACGGGCGAAGATGTCATCAAGCCGCGGGTGACCAATTAAGGTCTGCTCGCGTGATTGACCGTCCGTCGCGGTTGATTTTCCGCGCACCTGCGGTTACGCGGCGCGCTTCTTACGTGGGAGGGCGCCACCCGGACCACGTCCACATCAACGACGAACGGCTTGGCCGTTCAAAGGAAGTGAGCCATGGCAAAGAAGATTGCTGGCTACCTGAAGCTTCAGGTGCCTGCCGGTGCGGCCAACCCATCGCCGCCTATTGGTCCCGCGCTCGGACAGCGTGGTCTCAACATTATGGAGTTCTGTAAGGCCTTTAACGCGGCCACGCAGGAAAATGAGAAGGGGATGCCCATCCCCACCATCATCACCATTTTCTCCGACAAATCCTTCACCTTTGAGACGAAGTCGCCTCCGGCAAGTTACTTCCTCAAAAAGGCAGCCAAGCTGCAAAAGGGCGGTCAAACCCCTGGCCGTGAAGTGGCCGGATCGGTGACCCAAAAACAGCTCGAAGAGATCGCTGAGGCCAAGATGAAAGACCTCAACGCGCATTCGATTGAGCAGGCCGCGAAGATTATCGCTGGTTCAGCACGGGCCATGGGCCTGAAGGTGGAGGGCTAATCCATGGCTGAAGGAAAACGTTTCCGTTCTGCCCTTGAGGGCCTTGATCGCGATTCACTGCACACGATTGACGATGCCATCGAGGCGGTGAAAGCCCGCGCGACCGCCAAGTTTGATGAGACCATCGAGCTGGCCATCAATCTCGGTGTTGACCCCCGCTATGCCGATCAAATGGTTCGCGGCGTGGCATCGCTTCCGAATGGCACAGGCCGGACGGTGCGGGTCGCAGTTTTTGCCCGCGATGCGAAGGCTGATGAGGCCAAAGAGGCGGGTGCTGACATTGTTGGCGCCGAGGACCTCGTTGAGAAAGTTCAAAATGGGGAGATGGATTTTGATCGCGTGATCGCTACCCCTGACATGATGCCGCTTGTTGGCCGCTTAGGTAAGCAGCTGGGGCCGCGGGGTCTGATGCCGAACCCCAAAGTGGGGACAGTGACACCCAACGTGAAAAAGGCCATCGACGACGCAAAAGGCGGCGCTGTTCAATTCCGTGTCGAGAAGAATGGCATTGTTCATTGCGGTGTTGGCAAGGCGAGCTTTGATGCGCCGAAGATTGCCGAAAACGTCCGTGCGATGATCGACGCTGTGCAAAAGGCGAAACCTTCGGGTGCCAAGGGGACCTATATCAAAAAGATCGCCGTCAGCTCAACGATGGGCCCTGGTGTGAAGATCGATCCGCAGGCGGCGCTTTCGTAAGCGCAGACCGCCGGAACTTGACCGACAAAAAAGCAGGCCATCCAAGGTGGCCTGCTTTTTTATTCCGACAAAACTGAACGGCCGGCCGGTTTTAATTCCGGCAGACTTTGCCACTGGACCGACGGTCACGATCTGAAAAGACACCAGCCGTTGTGTGGTCGATGATCGCGCAGCTGTTGCCACGTGGTGCCGAGACGTTGTTGCCGCCTTGCGAGACCAAGCTGGTTCGCACGACGATGGCGTTGGCTTTGTTTCCCGTCACGATGTTCCCCTGCAACGAAACATGACTGGACTCATCGCCAAGATAGATTCCGTTGGCGTTGCTGAGCACCTGGTTGCTGGTGATATCAACAGCGCCATAACCGACATTGTAAATGCCGTAGCCCCCATTGCTCTCATCAGTTGCGGCTTGATTGTTTGATTTACGATTGTTGTTCCGCCGACGAACCGTTGCGCTGTTTTTATTCCCATTATCGGAAATCACGTTGCTAACGAAATTCACGTTGACCGAACCATCGATCAGCACACCATGAAGTTTGCTGTGCTGAATAACATTCCTCGATAGCGTCACACCACTTGGGCCAGAGCCCATATTGTTGGCTGTCTTCGAGATCGCGATCGCGGCTTGTGTGCCGCCATGGACAATGTTCCCGGACAGATCAACACGACCACCATTGACCTCCACCAATTGGGCGGGTGCCTGTCCGGTCGAGACCACGGTCGCCTTTCCTGCACCGCTAACGGGGGCGTAGGTGATGCGCTCATCACTGAGGATGTGGCCCATGCGCGCCGGCAGATTATCTGTGTCAAAAACAGCGCTGTCGCGCATCGTGAACTCGCCATTGTTGACGACAATGCAGGATTCAGAGCCGGCGACGAAAACCATGTTGGCCACAAAGGTATCAACATCACGTCCGATTTGAGACAGGCATGGTTTCTTGCCGCTCACCCGCACGATCGGGCGGCGGTCACCCTGTTCGTCGCTCATAATGGTCACGGACTTGTCGATCAGCAGACCAGGCTCGTTGTAAACGCCGGAATGCACTTTGATCACATCGCCGTCTTTGGCCTCATTGAGGGCCTGCGAGATCTTCTGATAACGACCTGTTCCGCCATCCTCGACGATGAAGGTCGTGGTCGTCTTCGGTGCCGCATACTCCACAGCGGGCGGAAGCGTGACCGGTTGGCCGCCAAAGGTGCTCTGCGCAGCCACCATCGAGGGCGCTGCGACCAAGGCCGCGGCAACGGCCCCAAGGGCGAGACGGGAAACTTTTTGTGTCATGGTGACCATCGATCGATCTCCCTTCAATCGAAGCTACAGTACTTTTTGAGGTTCTCGTCCCGGTCGCGGTAACCGAGAATTTGGGCGCGACTGAGGTGGTAACAGGCTTCGCGCAGGTTCGGTTCAAGCCGTTTGGGTGCTGTAATTCCGTTGGCGTAGTAATAGCCCGCTGAATAATGCGCGAGGGTGTAATCCTGCTCCGCCGCCTTGGTCAGCAAATCAATCGCCTGCTGACCATCGGTTTTCACCCCAATGCCTTCCGCCAGCATCACACCGTAAATATGCATTGACCCGGGGTGCTCCCGGCCAGCGCCGCGGCGCATCAGCTCAACCTTTTGTCGATCGGACAGAACGCCTGTCTGCACCTGGCGCCGGCGTTCTTTATCGTCGTCGGACACCTCATTGGGATTGGCCAGACCCTCTGTGAACAGAGCGCCCTGGAACCGGCGGATCGCATCGCGGCTGGCCTTGCTCGTCAGGTCGCCGTCAATCGTGCTGGCCCAATAATAACCAAGCACGCGGAGCGCTTCTTGCGCGCGGCGGGTGATCGCACCGAAATCCGTTTCCAGTTTGTCCAAACCGGCGCGCAATTGTTGGTATTCAAGATCGGTGAGCTCAGCGGCATCGTTCTCTTGGGCACGCGACAGCTCACTCACCCGGAAGCGAGGCGGTTGCCAGGCGTCAGCATTTGCGCTGGCTGCTTTGACTTCCTCGCTGCCAAGAATAGTTTCGAGCCGCTCCACTTCACGCGCAGCAGCCACATTCGCGCCCCGGCCGTTGCCGCGGGCGAGGTAGAAATAGGTCAGCGCTTGAACATTGTCCTTCGGCAGGCCGTTGCCCTGGGCAAACATACGGCCGACGCGCTCGAGGTCGTATTGGGTTCCAGCGCTGAGGATATTAACGACAAGCTCCTCGGCTTGTGCAACCTGGGCGTCGGTCATCTGGCCGCGCAAGAGCGGCAAACGCAACCGCGCATAGGCCCGGGCGTTGATCTCTTCGGGGCTCGGGTTGGTGTCTTCAAACGCAAGAAAATCATGGCTTGCGGCAATCGTGTACCAGGCGAGCGCTTGCACGGGATCGTTCGGGATGACGCCTGTTTTCGAGGGTTTGAGTTCTTGCCGACCCTCAAAAATGTCCTCGTCGCTAAAGAGGTCACCAAGCGCTCGCGCGGAACGAACATCGCCAGCTTCCGCTGATTTCTGCCAAATGTTCATCGCTTGAAGCACACGGCTTCCCATGGCTTCTGACGTTATCCCTTCGGCGTTTGCACTCCGATAGGCGTTCAGAGCGTTTTCATAGTCCGCCCAAGCTGCTCCGCTCACCAGCGCCCCGAAGGACACCGCCGCAGCAAGACCAAGGCCTTTTATCTTGCGCCACACCGCCATGCACCATGCTCCCCAAGCCATCGCCCGCCGACTGTCCGGCGATCGAACAATCCTTCGCGATGGTGTTAACAGTTCTTCAGCCCTTCGGCATCCCCTTCATGGTATCTTTTCCCACCGCCGGCGCAACTATTCGGTAAGCAAAGGTCTGCGGATCGGCGCATTCGATGGAGGAACAGCCAAATCCCTGACTTTTCGCGGCATGGGGCAGGTCGATTTTCGCCAAAGGATCATCCGCCAGCACGTCGATTGATTCATGCGCTGCCATTTTTCGCATCACCGCCTCCAAACGAATGACCGGAACCGGGCAGCGCAAGCCTGTGAGATCGAGAACAGGAACCATGGTGTCACCTATGATCGAAAACGGGGCATCGAACCATGGCCGAATTGCGGGACAGAGGGGCAGGTTGGCTTTGAAAAGTGGGTGAAAAGAGGCACCACACCACCATGAGATCATTGACCTTCAGTCGTTCTTTAGATGACAGCGGCATACTCTTCGCAAAGAAGTTGGCAGAGCTCGCATGAGACGTCTTTTCCCAAGCGTTTCGGCTTGTTACGGTTTATCGGAGGTCAGATGGGCCAGGCAGACATGAAGTCAGTTGCCGACGTCGTCGCGCTTGATCAAGAGCGCCAAAAGCGGGCTGATCCCGCTGATTCGTCGCTGAACACAGCGGGCGGCATGCTGCGTGCTGCGCGTGAAGCGATGAATCTCGACATTGCGGCTGTTGCTGAAGGCACGAACATCAAGACCGAGCACCTCATCGCGATCGAGGCGATGGATTTAGACAACTTGCCGTCCCAGCCTTACACTATGGGGTTCGTGCGCGCTTATGCGCGGCAAGTGGCGTTGCCCGAAGACGCTTTGATGGAGCGTTTTCGGCTGCAGGCCGGGTGGATTATCCAAGAACGAGCCACGGGGCTTGGGACCAACCGTCCGGCGCAGCCGCCAAGAGAGGGTAAGGAACTGAGTGTCCTTCTTCTCTTCTCCATCATCGGGTTTGCCCTTTGGTGCGCCTGGAAACTCTTGATTTCTAACGCTCCTGTACCAGCCGGCGACACCGCGCGTTTTGCCTACACAGGACAGGATGTTGACGATGTCCCCGTGGTGGAAAGGCCTGTGGAGGTCCCCCTCACGCCCCTCGAAGACGCAACAGGTGAGGCCGAATCAGCAGCACCGGGCTCCACCATGGCCCCATCAACCAACCCGCAACCATCGGCTGATCAAAGCCAGGACGCAGCGGATGACGCAGAAGCCAACTCTGCGCCAGTTGTCGCACCCATTGTTGAGCAGCCCGTCATTGAAACGCGCACACCAAGGCTCTTCACCCGGGTCGAGCCTGTCTATCCGCCCAATTGTGAGGGCAATGCTGCGCCGGTGGAAACCGTGCTGGTGTCTTTCACGATCAACGCCCGCGGACGGGTCGTCTCCACGCGTGTGGGGCAGTCGACCAATGTTTGCTTCAACGGGGCAGCGACAGCAGCGCTCGCTCGTTGGCGGTATGATCCCAGTTCGATTCCTGAGGGCGGAGCCACAGGTCAAACAACGCGATTTGTTTTCGAGCGCCCTTACTAAACATGTCGCGCCTGCTCATTCTTTCGTTGAGACCGAGGGCCTCTCGGCTTAACTGGGTCTCACGTGGAGCAGGATCATCCCATGAGCGTTCGTCCTTGGAGAGATATTGAACGGCGCCAATCGCGCCAAATCATGGTCGGCAATGTGCCGGTGGGCGGCGGGGCACCCATCGCTGTTCAGTCGATGACCAACACCGACACCGCCGATGCGAAAGCCACCCTCGAGCAGATTGAGCGCATCGTTGAGGCCGGGGCTGATATCGTGCGGGTGTCATGCCCGACCGAGGACTCCACGGCGGCGATGAAAGAGATCACCAAGCACGCTGGTGTGCCGATCGTTGCTGACATTCACTTCCATTATAAGCGCGGGATCGAAGCGGCCGAGAATGGTGCGGCCTGCTTGCGGATCAACCCAGGCAATATCGGCAAGGCCGATCGTGTGCGAGAGGTTGTGCAGGCGGCCAAGGACCACGGCTGTTCCATGCGGATCGGCGTGAATGGCGGCTCGTTGGAGAAACACCTGCTCGAGCAGTATGGTGAGCCGTGCCCCGAAGCCATGGTCGAGTCGGGTCTTTTTCATGCCAACATCCTCGAAGAGAACGATTTCCAAGAGTACAAAATCTCGGTGAAGGCATCGGATGTGTTTTTGACCGTGGCCGCCTATCACGGTCTTGCTGAAGCCACCGAAGCGCCACTGCATTTGGGCATCACAGAGGCGGGCGGCTTGATGTCAGGGACGATCAAGAGCTCGATTGGCCTTGGTAATCTTCTATGGGCGGGGATTGGCGACACGATTCGCGTGTCGCTATCGGCTGAGCCTGAAGAAGAAATCCGCGTGGGCTATGATATCCTTAAGTCGCTGGGTCTGCGCCACCGCGGGGTTAACGTGATTTCCTGCCCGTCCTGCGCCCGCCAGGGGTTCGATGTGATCCGCACGGTGGAAAAGCTCGAAAAGCGCTTGGCGCATATCTCAACGCCCATGTCACTCTCGGTTATCGGCTGCGTTGTGAACGGGCCTGGTGAAGCGCGGGAGACCGATCTGGGCTTCACCGGCGGGGGTAACGAGGCCGGCATGCTCTATCTTGGCGGTGTTCCCGCCCACAAGCTCGAGAACGAGAAGATGGTCGGGTCACCACGAGGTCCGCGCCGTTCGCAAGGCCCAGCACCGTGCGCAGGGAGGCCGCGTTGTCACGCGCGATGGGCAGGATGTGCGCCTCCGCCCCTATGTCGTCGAGCATCGCGGCAAGGCCAAAGGTGTTGGAG
>JBCCBY010000005.1:0-25774 GCA_039033795.1 Pseudomonadota bacterium
CAATTAGCCAGTCTGTTCAACTTGCCTATTTATCCAGTTATTTATGAGCAGCTGACTGCTGACCCGCACCGAGTGATGAAACAACTCTTCGCTGAGCTAGATTTTGAGCACCACGAAATAAATGTTGAAGACGTCAAACTCAAAAAACAAAGCAACGAGATCAACAGAAAGTTTGCCGAAACCATCCGAAATGATACAGAGAAGTTGATGCGCAACTGAACGCTTTTCGCTAAACTTCCCGAAATGGAGGAAGCCAATGGCGAAGATTGTCGGCTTGGGCGGTGTGTTTTTTAAGTCCGCTGACCCTAAAGATCGTAAAGAGTGGTATGCGAAGCATCTTGGCCTTCACCCTGGCGATGGGTTTGATGGCGTGGAGATGCGTTGGCGCCGTCCCGACGAAGACCGCCAAGACATGTCGCTTGTGTCCTTTTTCGATCGAGACACAAACTATTTGGGTCAGGGCGGCCAGCCTTTCATGCTCAATTTTGTCGTTGATGATCTCGACGGTATGCTGACAAAATTACGCGCCGACGGATGCAATGTCGATGACGAAGTCGTGAGCGAATCCTACGGGAAGTTTGGTTGGTTGACCGATCCCGATGGTGTGCGGATCGAATTATGGGAGCCCGCTGGTGAGGCCCCTGATCTGTCCTCGTCCTGATGCATGTGAGGGCAATGCGCCCGGTCATTCCGATACAAGGGGTTGTGCATCCGCCCGGAAGCTTTCCGGTGTGTTTGCCGCCATCCAGGTGAAAGCGGCGTAGGCCGCAACGTTTTGCGCCATGTCGTCGGGGTCGATCTTATCAAACGTATCGTCAGAGGTGTGATAAAGATCGAAATAATCCCAGCCATTTTGCGTCAGCGACACCACGGGCACACCGCGTGCGCTGAGGCGCGAGACGTCAGGACCGCCGCGTGAGCGGTTGCTGCCCCGCGCGATGCCGATCGGTTGAAGAACGCGTGCCATCTCATCGACCAAGTCTTCTTTCCCTTCGCCCACTCCAGCATCGAGCCGCCAAATCGTTCGTGCGCCAAAGTCGCTTTCAGCCGCCATGGCGTGAAGGTGAAGCTCTTCTTCATGGGCAAGGGCATAGGCTTCAGCCCCGACGAGCCCCACCTCCTCCGCACCAAAGTAGACAACACGGATGGTCCGAAGGGGGGTCGTGCCGCTCTCTTCAATGTGCTCAAGGATCAACTTGGCCGCGCCGGTGACAATGGCAACGCCTGCGCCGTCGTCCACAGCGCCTGTCCCAAGATCCCAGCTATCAAGGTGCCCGCTGATGAGAACGATTTCGTCGGTCTGACCGGGAATCTCGGCGATCACATTGCCGGATTCTGACTCGTCCTGGGTCTTCACACCAAGGTCGAGGGACACCGTGACGGCTCCGCGGTCCAGTGCCCTCTTCAACTGCTCAGCATCAGGATAACTCAGCGCCGCCGTCGGCACTTTAGGAACATCTGCATTGTAGTTCATTTGGCCGGTATGCGGAAAACGGTGGAGATCGGTCCCAACCGAACGGATAAGAGCGGCGGCGGCACCGCGTCTGCCCGCTTCGATGGCTGCGCCTGAGCGTTTTTGCACAGCCACGCCGTAACCTGAACCGTCCTGCGTGCGTGTCATGTGCTCATCGACGAAAACGATCTTTCCACTGAGGTCCAAGTCAGTCGGTGCTTCCCGAAGGTCACTGAGCGTTTCAAAGCGCACCACCTCTCCCCGCACGCCGCCGTTTGCCGTGCCGACCGTCCCGCCCAGCGCTGTGATCTGCAGTCGCTGGGGGAAGGGGCTTTCAATCGCTGCGTATTCGTAGGTTCGTTCCCAATAGGGAAGCGTGAAGATCTCAGTACGGACGTTGGAGAAGCCGAGCGATGTCAGCTTGGCCTCTGCCCAAACGCGCGCCCTTGCTTCGGCTTCTGATCCCGCAAGGCGCTGTCCGACTTCGGTGGTGAGATCTTCGACGACTTGATAGCCGACGCGATCGTCGAGGCCCTTCCGCATCAACACGTCCGCGGTGTGTTTCACGTCGTCAGGAATGCCTTGCGCAAGCGCAGAAGCGGTGAGCGACATGACAGCAGCGGCGAAGGCGATGTTTTTCATAACATACAGCTTTGCTGACATAGGCTGCGCGTCAAGTCAGTCTGTCGATGTGCCGTCGAAAAATTGTATCATATCAGCAACCGTCGTGCCGCGGCTGACCAGCCCCACAGCGACGATGATTTCGATGTGATCGACGTCATCATAGACAATGCTTTCCGCCCGAACGCCGAGCTCGGTGAGCAGGCGTGCCATCTCGGTGGAGTTCTTCGGCACCACGACATCATCGTCTGCACCATGAAGGAAGATCATATCCGGTGCATCCGCCGACAAGCGATTGACCGGCTGGGTGGCCTCGAGGTCGTCGGCCTGGCCAAAGGCATCGCGGGTCGTGTCGCTGTCGAGGGGCAGGAAGCTGTAAGGCCCGGCAAGGGCGGCCACCGCGTCAATGATGTCCGTGCTTTTGCCTTCGGCCTCCAAGAATTCGGGGGCGAGGGCGACTTGCACAACGTTATAGGCGCCCGCCGAGTGGCCCGAGATAAAGAGCTTCTCCGGATCGCCGCCCCAGCGCTCCGCTTCGTTGTGAACAAAGGCGACGGCTTTGGCGGTGTCGGCAACGAACTCGTCATAGCCGAACGCAGGCGACAGCCGATAATTGATGATTGCGGTGACATAGCCCTCGGATGCGAAACGGCGGCCTAGCCAGGGGTAGTCGTCCTTGCTGCCGTAATACCAAGAGCCGCCATGGACAAAGACGAGCACGGGGTGCGGGCCCTCACCGGTGGGCATGTAGACGTCAAGCTTTTGCCGCTCGAGCTCACCATAGGCGATGTCTTTCTCGCGCTCCCATTCACCGCGGAGCGAGGGCGTGGCGAGATTGAGCAGCTGCGGGCCAGAGCAAGCGCAAAGAACAAGAACGAGGCCAAACAGGCAGAGGGGAAAACGCATCCAGGTAAACTGGCACGGCGATCCACGTCGTCAAGCTTGTGGCCTGCGTCTCAACCAAAGAACGCCGCGCGCGGCGTTGCCCAGATATCGCAAGTCCCAATGAGGGGATGGACATGGGTGCGCCCCGAGGGTTCGCCGCCCAGCTTCCTCGCCACCACCTGGGAGGGTCGGTTGTTGCGCGCGATGATGTGGATGACTTCTGAAAGATCCGTGCGCTGCTGAAGAATCCATTGCCCCGCTGCTCTTGCCGCCTCGGTCGCGTGTCCACGTCGGCCACGGCGCGGGTGGATGGTCCAACCAACCTCAACCCCTGGCTGGCCATAGGGCGCCCATGGCCCCACACGTCCAATCAACTGGCCTGTGGATTTCTCTTCCACGGCAAAAAAGCTAAACCCGACCAGGGCCCAGTGGCCCTCGATCATGGCGATTTCACGGCCAGCCATCGCGACCGATTGTGGCCCAGGACGAAGCGACGCTTCGACCGAGGGCTGGTTCATCATCTCGAAATAGGCGCCAACGTCAGACATCCGAAAGCGCCGGAGGATGAGCCTATCCGTTCGGAGAATTTCAGCTCCCGGCGCAATCGTTTCCATTAGCCGAGGCTCGGCTCAAGCCTGATGCAGGCTTCAACAAGATCCTCAACCGCTGCGACAGAGTGGTCGAACATCTCTTTTTCTTCTGGCGTGAATTCGATCTCAAGGATCCGCTCAGCGCCGTTCTCGCCGACAACGATCGGTACGCCGACATACCGATCGGTCACGCCAAACTCACCGTTGAGGTAAGCGGCGCACGGAACAACGACTTTTTTGTCCTTAAGGTAGCTCTCCGCCATTTGGATCGCCGACGCAGCGGGCGCGTAGTAAGCGGAACCGGTTTTAAGGAGGCCGACGATCTCGCCGCCGCCCTTACGGGTCCGGTCGATGATCGCGTCGATCTTTTCTTGTGTGGTCCAGCCCAGTTTGATCATGTCAGGAAGGCCGACACCAGCGACCGTGGAATAGCGAGCTGATGGGACCATCGTGTCGCCATGACCGCCAAGAACAAAGGCCGTGACGCTCTCAACACTGACGTTGAATTCCTCAGCGAGGAAGTGACGGAAGCGGGCAGAGTCGAGGATCCCGGCCATGCCGACGACTTTGTTCTTGGGAAGGCCTGAGAATTTTTGAAGCGCCCACACCATCGCATCGAGCGGGTTGGTGATGCAGATCACAAAGGCGTCGGGTGCGTGCTTGGCGATGCCCTCGCCAACGGCCTTCATGACCTTGAGGTTGATCTCCACAAGGTCGTCGCGGCTCATGCCCGGCTTACGCGGCACACCCGCGGTGACGATGCAGACATCGGCGCCGGCGATATCGGCGTAGTCTTGGGTCCCACGCAAGCGGCTGTCATACCCATCGACCGGCGCAGACTGGGCAATATCCAGGCCTTTGCCCTCCGGGATGCCTTCGGCGATGTCGAAAAGCACCACATCGCCCAGTTCCTTTTGAGCCGCGATGTGGGCGAGGGTGCCGCCAATCATGCCCGAGCCGATAAGAGCGATTTTGTTACGCGCCATGGGGTTCTCCTGTCTAATGTGTTTCAAAATGTGACGCCGCCCCTAGCGGCAGCAGGGGTGCGCTGCAACGGGAAGCTGCGGAACGCCTGTTTTACCCGAGCGCCTGTTGTTTGATGGGGATCCTTCCTGGCCCGTGCGAGTGGGACGACGCGCTCAGTTGGCGATCGCTTTTTAGGCTTCGCCGGAGACGCCTCGACCCTCAACTGATCAGTTCAGTGACTGAAAGAAACCGAAGGCGAGGTCGATGCCGTTGGCGTCCCGACAGAGCGTACCCCGGACCGGGTTGGTCGTGCCGTTCGGGTCGGGGACTGTGTGCCCTCCTCCGTCACCTTCGTAATAGATCACTGTTGGGTTGCCGGCGGCGTCTTCGTAAGGTTGCTCAAAGATCTGGCAGCCATCGGTGGGATCTGTATCGGTCAGCATCGTGAAGGCTGGTGGTGGCGAGGTCACGCTGAAGGTGTTGTCGGCAAAATATTCCACTGTGTCGCGGGCTGATAGCCGGACCGAGGTGCCCGCGAATGTGCTGATCGGATCGTTGGTTCCCATGTAGAGGAACGCAGGTGGCAGCGGCAATGAATTAGGAACCGGTACGGGATCGCTGAAGAGGTTGATGATAAAGGGCGCAATGGCACGCACGTGGTGAGGTGCATCGATGGCCATGCGCATCGACATATCGCCTCCGTTCGATTGTCCGGAAAAAAGACGTGGTCAGTGCTAATGGCGCGCCCGGCGGCGATCTCGCCGATCACTCTTAAGAGGAAACCGAAGTCATCAGCACTCGAAAAATTGGTGTTGAACGTGTTCCACCCTTGGCTATCGCCCAGCCCGTCGCCTGCACCGTCGTCAAACCCGTTGGGGAACACCACCACAAAGCCATTGGCGTCGGCCAACGCAAACCAACGCCGAAAAGTTGCGCCATCGGCGGCAAAATCGCGCATGGTCCCGCCCGCGCCGTGCAAGCCAAAAACGAGCCATGCATCGGAAGCAAGCGTGGTTGGTGTGTAGACCAAATAGGTCCGGCGTGCGCCGTCGTGCTCTGTTTGGACCTCAACGGTTTCGCCGCCGGGTGCGGGGCTGACATCAATACTCACGCTCGAGGTCGCCGTCGTGTTGGCGCTGTCGGTGGCTCTTACTCGAAAGGTGAAGGCCGTTGTGTTGGCCACAAGAGGCATAAGCACCGTCGCGGAGGCGGTTTGAGCATTATCAAGAAGCGCGGTGGGGCCTTCGGTCTGGCTCCAGACAAAGCTCGTGCCGCCGCTCCCTCCGGAACCCGAAGCGGTGAGGGTGACACGTGCGCCTTCGGTTGAGGTGCTTGGAGATCCGATGGCGACCGATAACTCTGGTGCGTGGGGCACGTCGGGTTCTGATATTTCTGACCCTGACTCGCCGCTGGAGCATGACGAGAGCGACGAAAACAAGAGAAACACTGCCGCCGGAACGAGAGCCGATCCCAACTGGTCCACGATGCTCTACCCCCCGGGTATCCGCTAGAGCGTAGGAACATTCTTCTAACAGTGTATCAGCGGGATGCCGGTCATGTCGCGAAGAGTCGCTCGGCGAAGGCCCCTTTCCATGGAGATGTCTTTGGCGCAAAAGCCCATCGTGGAATCGGTCGGAAAATTTGTTGCATTGATTGCGGTGCTGGTCCTCGCCTTCACGGGCGGGACGTTGCACATCAATCTGTCGACCGAGGTGCCCACGGTCACGATCTGTAGCGCCCATGGCAGCTATGAGGTGCCACTCGATGTGGGCGAAGGTCCGGATGAGGCGGTTTTCGATCTTTGTTGTGGCGCCTGCGTGGCGGTGGATGCACCCGACCCCATCGGCGGACGGCCGTGGACGCCGTTTCTTCATGCCTCGTCCCGTGATGTTCTTGTGGCCATTGCTGCGCAGGAGATCGCTGGGCCTCTTTGGCGCCAGCCGCCCAGCCGCGCACCGCCTGTCGTTGTCTGATCTCACGCGATTTATCAGACAACGAAGGATTTGACATGACAATGAAACCAATGGCGGCCTTGGCCGCCGCTGTGCCGTGCGCGATGCTGCCGGCATTGACCCTTGCCCATGATGGCCCGCATGCCGCTGACCACGCGCCCATTGGCGTGATGGCCGACCACCGCCACAAAAAGGGGGAGGTGATGGTCTCCTACCGCTTGATGCGGATGGATATGCAAGGAAGCCGCGATGGAACTGACCAGCTTTCCCTCCAAGAGATCGCCACCACCGCACCAAACCGGTTCTTTGGGACGCCAGGTCAGCCCCCCACGCTCAGGGTTGTGCCTGTCGAGATGCTGATGGACATGCATATGGTTGGCGGCATGGTTGGGGTGACCGATCGGATCACCTTGATGGCGATGGGGAGCTACCTCACCAACCGCATGGACCATGTCACCTTTCAAGGCGCGATGGGCACCAATCGCTTAGGTGATTTCACCACCGAAAGCTCTGGGTTCGGTGACACAACGGTGACCGCGATCGTCGGACTCGATCGGGGCACGGAGGAGAACCGAGAATTCAACGTGAACGTTGGGCTGAGCTTCCCAACGGGCTCGATCACAGAAACCGACGATGTTTTCACCCCGATGGGCATGACGCCGACGCTGCGGCTGCCCTATCCGATGCAGCTCGGCTCTGGCACCTACGACCTCAAGCCAGGGCTGACCTACCGTGACCGCGGCGGATCCCTCACCTGGGGTGCACAGACAAGCGCCACCATTCGGACGGGTGAAAATGACGAGGGCTATACCTTGGGTGATCGGTATGAGGGGACGGCATGGCTTGGCTATGTCTTTGATCACTCTGCGGCGGGTTTTCTGCGCCTCAAAGCGGTCAGCCAGGGCGCTATTGACGGCATCGATCCGCAAATCGTGGCCCCGGTGCAAACGGCGGACCCTGACAATCAAGGCGGTGATACAATCGAGGTGTTTGTCGGCCTCAATCTGGCAGGCCAAGAGGGCCGGTTGCGGGGGCACCGCTTTTCTTTTGAGGCGGGGTTCCCGCTCTACCGTGACCTCAATGGTCCCCAGCTCGAAACCGACTTCACCTTCACGGTGGGGTGGCAAAAGAGCTTTTAGCACCTTGACGCGAGCGGGCTCGCGTCTGGTTAGGCGCCAGGGGTATCATCCGCCTGGCGCCTATTTACTTGCGGTTGGCGTAGTAATCGCGGGTCATGGCGAAGACCACAGGGCTTAAGAAAATCAGCCCCACAAGGTTCGGCGCGGCCATCAGGCCAGTGAGCGTGTCCGCGATCAGCCAGAACAGGTTGACGATGTTCGCAACGCTGCCTTCAAATGCGATCGACAGGGCACCGATGAAAACAACGATGATCCATGAGATGCGGTAAGGCAAAATGCTCTTCTCTGAGAAAAGGAAAGCGCAGCAGCGCTCACCGTAATAACTCCACCCCAGGATCGTCGTGAAGCCAAAAACAACAAGGCCAAGGGTCACGATGTGCTTCCCGATGCCGGTCAAGGTCGCATCAAACGCCGCGATGGTGAGCGGTGCGCCCGTGTCACATCCCATCGGCTGATCGTCGGCCAAGAACGTCTCCAAATTGACCGTGGATGGCAGACAGGCGTCTCCGACCACGCCGGACGTCAAAATAATCAGGGCGGTGAAGGTGCAAACGATCAGTGTATCGATCACTGTACCCAGCATTGCCACGGTCCCTTGGTTCACTGGATCGTTGTTCTGCGCGGCTGCATGGGCGATCGGCGCAGAACCCTGCCCTGCCTCGTTCGAGAAGATGCCGCGTGCGACACCCTTTTGCATGGCCAACATCAAAAGACCGATTGAGATCCCCGTTCCCGCTGCATCAGCGCCAAAGGCGCGGCTGAAGATCAGGCCGAAGGCTGCGGGGACTTCTGAGATGTTGAGCAGAATAACAATCAGCCCTGCGCCCATATAAGCGAAGGCCATGATCGGGACGAGCCGAGACGCAACACCCGCAATTCTTTTCACGCCACCGAGGATCACAGCTGCTGCGCCAACCGACAGAGCGATCGCGATGATGATGGGCATCATCCCGTAAAGTGCACCGTCTTGGCCGCCGCCATAGGTTGCCCGGACGGCGTCGGAGATCGATTGGGATTGGATCAGCGCCCCGGTGCCCCAGGCCGCCATGATACCGAAACTGGCAAAGGCGACCGCGAGCCAGGTGAAGCGCGAACCGAGGCCATTTTTGATGTAATACATCGGTCCACCGACATAATTGCCATTGGCGTCTGTCTCGCGGAACTTAAGCGCCAGGACACCTTCGGAATATTTCGTCGCGGTACCAACGAGTGCCGTGATCCACATCCAAAAGATCGCACCCGGACCACCAATCGCAATCGCGGCCGCCACCCCAGCAATGTTGCCCGTCCCGATGGTCGAGGACAAAGCCGTCATCAACGCCTGAAACGGCGTGACCTCGCCTTCTTTGGTTTCGTCGGGGTCGCGCTTCCTGAGCAACTCTCTAAAAGCATAGGGGATCTTCACCACCGACATGAAACGCAGGCCAACCGTGAGATAAAGGCCGGTCAAAAGAAGAAGCGGCAACAAGAACCACGCGCTCCAGACAAAGCCGTTCGCGGCCCCAATAAACTTTTCAAAATTCATGGATGTCGGCGCTCCCTAGCCGTTTCGGTCAAACGCCCGACGCTAAGGGCGAGAAACGTCCTTGTCCAGTTGTCGACCGCACCCGCAAAAAGAGAAGTGTTTTTTTATGGTGCCTACGGATTGTTTGGCAGCGATGAGATTTTCTCTGCAACCTGTTCCAGCACATCGATGACCATGCTGCGTTGGTCTGGACCCACCTGTTCCAAAAGCAGTTCCATATTCCGAAGGTCTTGTCGGCGGATGGCCTCGACCACGTCGAGACCATCGGGGGTCAGGCGCAAAATCTGCGCACGCCCGTCCGCGGGATCGGCGCTCTGCGCCAGCAAGCCGCGCGCTTGAAGAGCCTTCGACGCCGTTGACAGTGTTGTCCTTGAAACGCCCAGCGTGGCGGCCAATGCGCTTGGACGCATGGCTTGGTTCTCCGCCAGCAGCCCCAAAAGATGAAAATAGAGGGGATTAAACGGAACCTTGCCTTCCGCAGGCTGCCCCGCACGGCCAGCCACCAAGAGCGATCGGATCAGCACATGCACCGATCGCGCGAGACGCCGCGCATCGTCGGAAAAAGGGGTTGTCGGGTCAGTCATCGTATTTATATAGTACGTAGTCCGTATCAAATGGAGAAAGCCATGCGAAACCTGCTCGTACCCCTTGTCGTCCTGATGGTGAGCTGCACCTCATCACAACCTCCTGATTCCCCGCCTGCCTACGTTGATCCGCCGGAGGTGGCGACCGATGGCTTTGTGACCACGGTTTCGACGGTCGACGTACCAATGAGCGTCGAGGACTTTCGTGCGTTTTTGCTCGTCCGCCCTTTCATTGATTTCCTTGAACCGACCGAAACCATTTTTCCGCCGAGGGGCGAAGAGGCTCTCCAAGGCACGTGGCTGACGGTTGGCGCCGTGCGGCGGCTGCGCTTGGCTGATGGGCACTATGTTATTGAACGCGTTTTGGAAAATGAGCCAGAGATCTTTCGATATCAGGTCTGGGTGTTCACCAATGACGCAGCCCGCGGTGTCGAACAAATCATTGGCGAGCAGAGATTTATTCGGCTCGAGGAGAACCGCACGCGGTTTGAATGGTCCTATAAGGTCAAGCCCGCCTCTTTCCTCACGCGTCCCTTTGTCAAACGCACCCAGCCAGAACTTCAGCGCTTTATGGATGGGGGGACCCAAGCCTTGGCCGCCGCTGTCAACGAGGCAGTGGCAGCGAACCCGTAAGCCATGACTTCCGAGTGAGTGGCCCTTTACCTGCCCTTCGCTTAGGCTTTTGGATGGACTCAAAAGTTGGGAGGGCAGCATGGGTATCATCGGCACGCTTTATCGGCGGCACCGGTCCTACACGGTGATCGGGCTCATGACGTTGGCGCTTTTACCATTCCTCTTGGTGCTGATGCAGATTGATGATCGTACGCTTGATGGCGCGAACGTTTGGCTCAAGCCTGTCAAGTTTCAGGCTTCGCTCGGTACCTATTCTCTCACGCTCGCCTTTTTTGCCGCGTGGATGTCTGAGAAAGGCCGCAACAGCCTTATACAGCGCGTGGCGGTGTTTGGTTTCGCCGTGGCGATGGCGTTTGAGGTTGTGTGGCTGATCTCGGCCAGCGCCCAAGGTATCCGTTCGCACTTTAACATTGATGGTGGGCTGTACACCTTTCTCTATCCATTCTCCGGCCTGTTTGCGATGGTGTTGGTGTTTGCCGCCCTTGTGATGGGTGTGTCTGTCCTCAGGGCACGGAAGACATCCCAGAACGAAGGCCTTGCGGAGGCGATCGGATGGAGTCTCGTTCTGACGTTTTTTCTTACACCGATTGCAGGCACGATGCTGTCGATGCCGATGGCGGATTACGGCGGTTCGAAGAACGGCTACAATGACGGTATTTTCGGTTGGCGGATGGAAGGCGGCGATCTGCGGGCGGCGCATTTTTTCGCAACGCATGCCCTGCATCTGATCCCAGCGGCGATTTTTGTTCCGTCGCTGTTCCTGCCAAAGGGTTTGAGTGTCGCTCTCGCGCGACTTCTTTCGCTAACCTATGCGGCGGTTATCCTTTGGTTTGTCGCGCATATTTTGAGCGGCGGTGATTTGCCAGAGATCTTCCGCTCGCCGATCTAATTGCCGCCGTCCTCACTGCTCAGATGCTCATCAGACAGATAGGTCTCGCTCCGCATTTCAAAGAGGCGGCTGGCCGTCCGCTCGAATTCGAAAGCAAGCTTACCTGCTGCGTAAAGAGCGTCGGGTTCAGCCTCGGCTGAGCAGATGAGTTTGGTGCGATGGTCGTAGAGCGCATCAATCAGTGTGCGAAAGCGTGATGCGGCGTCGGCGTTCTCTGGCCCCATAAGGGGGATTCGGTCGATGAGCACCGTCGGAAAGCGGCGGGCAAGCGCTAGATAATCGGCCGCGCCCAAGGGTTGCTCACACAGATCTGCGAAGGACAGGCGCGCGGCCGCAGGGCTCGCCTCTTGGATCGGGGTCGATCGGCCTGCCACATCAAGGCTGGCGCGGGAGACTTTCGTTCCTTTGGTCAGTTCCCTGAATGCATCTGCCATCGCCTTATCGGTCTCGGCGCTAAGTGGCGTCATGTAAAGACCGTGTTTTTGTAGGCCGCGCAAACGATAGTCTTGCTCGGCCACCATTTCATGCACAGTGAGGGTCTCTTCAATCAGTTTGATGAAGGGCAGGAACAGCTCGCGGTTGATACCGTTCTTGTAAAGATCGATTGGCGGCCTGTTGGAGGTCACCACGAGCGTGCCGCCACGTTCGAACAGCATTTCAAACAGTCGGCCAAGCAACATGGCATCGGCAATATCGGTAACCTGCATTTCATCCAGGCATAAAAGCTCAGCCTGCTGAAAGGCAGACTTCGCTGCGTGAGGGATCGGATCGTCGAGCTTGGCACGCCGTGCACGGGCGGGGTGCTTGCGCCGATCCCCGTCATCCATGGACCGCCAAGAGGAAATGAAGGCGTGCATTTCTTCCATAAAGACGTGGTAGTGCACGCGTCGCGTGGGAAGATCGGGCGCCGCTTCGGCGAAAAGATCCATCAGCAGGGTCTTGCCTGCGCCCACGCCGCCCCAAAGGTAAAGCCCGCCAGGGTCCCGCGGTCTTTGCCAAGGAAGGCTGCGGCTGCCCTGAAGAAGTTCCTCTTCAAGCGTCCCGAAAGCCTCTGCTGCCCTGGCTTGGGCAGGGTCAGGTTCCAACTCCCCTGCGGCGAGGAGGCTTTCATAGCTCTCATACGTGCGTGTCATCGCCCGATGAGCTAGGGAAGCCTGCCATGTCTGACAATCTTTCCCTGACCATCGACGATGTTTGGGCCGCGCGCGAGCGGATCGACCCTTATATCCTCCGTACACCTTTGCTGATGTCCGACGCTCTCAATAGCCAGGCGAAAGGCGCTGTCTTTTGTAAGGCTGAGTGTCTTCAGGGCACGGGCTCCTTTAAATTACGCGGGGCGCTCAATCATCTTTTGAGCCTCTCCGACAAGGAGAAAAAGCGCGGGGTCGTCGCTTACTCATCGGGGAACCATGCTCAAGGCGTCGCGAGAGCTGCGAAAATTGTCGGGGTGAAGGCGAGCATCGTGATGCCGGCGGACGCACCGGCGGCAAAGCGCGAACGCACGGCGCGGGACGGTGCTGAGGTCATTCTTTATGACCGTGAACGGGAAAACCGCGAGGCGATCGGGGCTGCACTTGCCAAGGATCGTGGGGCGACGTTGATCCCACCCTATGATCATCCCCTGACGATCGCCGGTCAGGGCACAGCTGGCCTTGAGATCGTTGAGGATATGCCTGCACCGATCGACCAAGTGGTTGTGTGTTGCGGCGGTGGCGGGCTTGCCGCTGGCTTGAGTTTGGCCGTGCTGGACCGCTACCCCAACGCTAAAATTGTCGTCGCTGAGCCAGAAGGTTTTGATGACTATGGCCAATCCCTCGCCTCCGGCGAGCGGGTGGAAAACACTGTGCTGAGTGGTTCGATCTGCGATGCGTTGTTGGCGCCTGCGCCGGGCACACTGACCTTTCCGATCCTCAAAGCGGTCGGCGCGCGCGGTGTTGCGGTGAGTGACGACGAGGCGATGGATGCTCTGGTTTTTGCGTTGAAGGAGCTGCGGGTGGTGCTGGAGCCAGGTGGGGCGGTCGCATTGGCCGCTGTGCTGACGGGTCGTATCGACACCAAAACCAAGCGCACTGCCGTCATCCTCTCCGGCGGCAACGCTGACCTTACCATTTTGTCGCGTGCGCTGGCGCGTTGAGCCTTGCGCTCGCCATCCGGCAGGCGACATACCCTCGCTGACAGTCACGCTGATCATCGGAGAACCGTATGACCCTGCGCCGCCCCCTCGTTGCCATCGGGACAATTGCCTTCGCCCTGGCCTCCTGTGAGACGATCGACAGTATTGGCAATGACCCTGGACCAGCCACCGCGAATTATTCGGTGGAAAGCCAAGTGGTGGAGCGGGATCTCGATTACCCCACCTACGAGAAAAAGACGCTGGTTGATGAAGCAGAGAATGCTTTTGGTCAGGCCTCGGCGGAAATAGCCGAGGTGATCGACCGGGTTTTTGATTCCGAGGGCCGTCCGCAGGCTTACATTGCTGGTGAAGAAGCGGGCGGAGCCTTTGGCGTCGGTCTTGCCTATGGTCGTGGCTATCTTTATCGTCCGGATACAGAGCCTTTGGAGATTTTCTGGCAGGGCCCAAGCCTCGGGTTCGATCTTGGCGGTGACGCCTCAAAGGTCTTTGTTCTGGTCTATAATCTTGGCGAGACCGAGAATATTTTCCGCCGCTATCCAGGAGGCGGGGCCAATCTCTTTTTTGTTGGCGGTGTGGGCGCGGAGGCGATGACCAATGGTCAAACCACCGTGGTCCCTATTCGCACTGGCGTCGGCGCCCGGAGCGGCATCGCGGTCGAGTACATCAAATTCTCCCGTCAGCGGAGCATCAACCCGTTTTAAGGCGCTTGATGGGTAAGCGATCCTCAAACGCAATGGCGAGGCAGCCCGCGATGATGACCGCCGCGCCCAGGTAAAGACGCCAACTCGGCACCTCGCCGAACACAAAGTAACCAGCGGCCACGCTCATCGGTAGCGCGAGGTACTCGAACGGTGCGAGCCTTTGTGCCTCTGCATGCCGATAAGCTTCTGACATCAGCCACCACACAGAAAAGGCAATGGCGCCTAAAGCGAAGAGCGGCAAAACGCTGGATAGGGTTGGGAACAAAGCTGGCGCTGTCGGGGATGCGACGTTCAACACCACCATCACGACCACCAAAAGAGTGGCCGGCATGACGTTACCGAACATAGCGATGGTGTCGGTGTCCTCCTGACGCGTTCTTAAACGAATAAGGATCAGCGTGAGGGCGTACCCCACCGCCGCTGTGAAGGCCGCAAGGGCCCCAGCCACGCGGTTGCCGTCCGGGCCCCCCGTCGCTTGTGCCGACAAGGCGAAGGCAGCACCGCAAAACCCCGCGATGGCTGCTGCTGTGGCCACGGGTGAGATCTTTTCCTTTAAGATCAAGCGGCCCATGGCCGGGACCATCAAGGCGGCCATGAAGCCCATGACGGTCGCCTCAGCGAGCGCAATTTGCGTCAGTGCCCAGAAGAACGAGAGGGCCGTGATGAGCTGCACAACACCGCGAAGCACGTGAAAACCGATTGCACCCAGGGTCGGTATCGGGCGCCTGCGGACGACAAAGAGCGTCAGCGCAAACCCTGAACCGAACAAAAACCGCCAGGTGGTCAATGTCAAAACACTGAGATCGAGGGCGATCGCCTTCACCAACGTATCGATGCCGACGCCGAGCGCGACCGCCGCGGTGACGATGATATAGGGCGAAGGCATGTGCGCAGATCTCCATCCATGCCTGTTGAGTGAGGCAAGACTGCGTGCCTTAGGATCTCGGCTTAATCTTGGCCACCGGTTTTCGGGTCAACCACAGATCAATGGCGAAACCCGGGAGCTGCATCGCGTGGGTACAGGGAGGTTTTGGTGGTCCATCAAAGCCCGTTTAGCTGGCTTTCCGGCCTGCGCGCTCAACCAACATCGATTTGATCTCAGCGATGGCTTTGGCCGGGTTTAAACCCTTAGGGCAGACCTGCACGCAATTCATGATGGTGTGGCACCGGTAAAGCTTGAAGGTATCGTCAAGGGCAGCGAGGCGCTCATCGGTTTGATCATCGCGGCTGTCTTTGATCCAGCGGCTCGCCTGAAGCAAAGCGGCAGGGCCAAGATACTCGTTCTCGCTGTCGTCTTTGCTGCCGTTCCACCAGTAGGAGGGGCAGCTGGTCGAACAGCTGGCGCAGAGAATGCACTCGTAAAGCCCGTCAAGCTCTTCGCGATCCTCTTGGGTCTGATGGTGCTCTTTTTCCGGCGCGTTTTCGGCCTGAAGGAAGGGCTGGATCGCTGCGTGCTGTTGGTAGAATTTTGAGAGGTCGGTCACCAAGTCCTTGACCACCGGTTGATGCGGTAAGGGGTAAACCGTGATCGGACCTTTACCGAGTTCATCAAGTCCTGTGGTGCAGGCTAGGCCATTCTTGCCATTGATGTTGAAGGCGCACGACCCACAAACACCCTCGCGGCAAGAGCGCCGAAACGAGATTGTCGGGTCGAGCTCAGACTTCACCTTAATGAGAAGGTCGAGAACCATGGAGATGCCTGAAGCATCGACCTCATAGGAATCGACGCGCGGGTTTTCGCCATCATTGGGATCATAGCGATAGATTTTCACCATGCGAAGGTTCTGGCCGTCGCCTTTGAACGAACGTCCTTCTCCAGTGACTTTGGAGTTTCGGGGCAGCGTCAGTTCAACCATAACAATTCCGTACATGTTCTCGATAGGCTCACCGCGAGCAATACGCCGTTCAGGCGCGCGGTGCAAAGGGCGAATCCGCGCGTTTTCTAGCCCATGGGCCGTTACGAAACGGTTCGTTATTCGTCGTCCACCCGTTTAACGCGAATGGTTTTACCGATGGGTTCGATGCTCATTCGTCTGCTTCCCAGTGCCGCGGCCCGAACCTCGACGGTTTGGATCTGGTCCGTTCGTCTCTTGTTGAACGAGGTGCTATCGCTTTCGAGCTGGCGCCAGGTTTCGCCATTGCTGAGCTGCAGCGTTAACTTGCCATAAGGTGATACGGAGACCTCTCGTACCTCGGCCGTGAAGGTCTCAAATCCGCGCGTTGCCTCCTTCGCGCGGGCATCAGCACGGGAGGCGCGCAGCTCAGCATCCGCAGCCCGTTGCTGGGCGAGAAGGAGTTCCGCTTCAAGGGCTTCGATCCGTGCTTGCTCGGCTGCTAAAACGGTGGCGGCCGCTGATTGCGCCGCAAGGGCTTCAGCTTCGCGTTCCGCGGCTGCCAAGAGATCAAGACGGCCCAATGCCTCATCGTAACAAGCAAGGCGGCGTTTATCGCGCTCAATGGCGATACAACCGAGCACGGCCGAGTCGTCGATTGGGGATTGGAGCGTCAGCGCTGCGGTCAACAGAACAGAGAGCATGGCCAGGGTCCTTGAGCGATTAACGCCTTGTCTTCAGCAGGATTAGAACGTTTTGCCCAGCCGCCTTGGCCAAACGCCGCTGGGCATGTCGTTCTCGACTCCTCAGTAGACCCGCTTTTTCGGTTCAATGTAGCTGATGTCATTCGACATCGTCCATGTGTGAACCGGCCGATAGTCGATATCGGTCTCGCCGTTTTCGTACCACGCGATGGTGTGCTTCATCCAATTCTCGTCGTCACGATCGGGGAAGTCTTCGCGTGCATGCGCGCCGCGGCTTTCTTCGCGGTTGGCCGCTGAGTCCATCGTGACCATGGCTTGTGCGATGAGGTTGTCATATTCCAGCGCCTCGACGAGGTCGGTGTTCCACACCATCGTCCGATCGCTGACGGAAATGTCGTCTGCACCTTTTTGCGCTTTACGGATCAATTCCTGCCCTTCCTTAAGGACATCGCCCGTGCGGAACACAGCGGCGTTGTTTTGCATCGTCCGCTGCATCTCGAGGCGAAGTTCCGCCGTGCCTGTTCCGCCATTGGCGTACCGGAAAGCATTCAGGCGATCGAGCGCTTTGTCACCAGCGCCGTTTTTAAAGTCTGGGACCGGCTCCGAAGGGTCTAAAATCTCAGCGCAACGCAGCCCCGCTGCGCGGCCGAAGACCACAAGATCGATAAGCGAGTTCGAGCCCAAACGGTTGGCGCCGTGCACGGATACACATGCCGCCTCTCCAATCGCCATCAGGCCAGGGACGACTTTGTCGTTGTCGGTGCCTTCTTTGGTGAGAACCTCGCCGTGATAATTCGTCGGTATGCCGCCCATGTTGTAGTGGACGGTGGGGATGACGGGGATTGGTTCTTTCGTGACGTCAACACCGGCAAAGATTTTCGCTGACTCTGAAATACCCGGTAGGCGCTGGGCCAGGGTCTCCGCCGGGATATGGTTCAGGTGCAAGAAGATGTGGTCTTTGTTCGGACCAACGCCGCGGCCATCACGGATCTCCATGGTCATCGAGCGAGACACCACATCGCGGGAGGCAAGGTCTTTGGCCGATGGGGCGTAGCGCTCCATGAACCGCTCGCCTTCGGAGTTGGTGAGGTAGCCGCCTTCACCCCGAGCGCCTTCGGTGATCAGAACACCGGCGCCGTAAATGCCGGAGGGATGGAACTGCACGAACTCCATGTCTTGGAGCGGCAAGCCCGCGCGAAGCACCATGGCGTTCCCATCACCGGTGCAGGTGTGCGCCGAGGTCGCCGAGAAATAGGCGCGTCCATAACCGCCGGTGGCAAGCACCACCATTTTCGCCCGGAAGCGGTGGATCGTGCCGTCGGCGAGGTTCCACGTCATCACACCGCGGCACTCGCCGTCTTCCATGATGAGATCAAGGGCGAAATACTCGATAAAGAACTCAGCTTGCTGACGGACGGCTTGGCCATAGAGCGTGTGGAGGATCGCATGGCCCGTCCGGTCGGCGGCGGCGCAGGTGCGTTGCACGGGGCCTTCGCCATAATTCTTGGTCATGCCGCCAAAGGCTCGCTGGTAGATCTTGCCTTCCTCGGTGCGCGAGAACGGAACGCCCCAGTGCTCAAGCTCGTAAACCGCCGCGGGCGCGTGCTTGCAGAGATACTCAATCGAGTCCTGATCACCGAGCCAGTCTGACCCTTTGACGGTGTCGTACATGTGCCAGCGCCAGTCATCCTCGCCCATGTTGCCCAAGGAGGCGGAGATACCGCCCTGCGCTGCCACTGTGTGGGAACGGGTGGGAAAGACCTTGGTCACGCACGCGGTCTTGAGCCCAGCCTCAGCAGCACCCAGCGTGGCGCGGAGCCCCGCGCCGCCCGCGCCGATAACCACAACGTCATAGACGTGGTCGATGATTTCATAGGAACTCGAGGGCATGGTCGCGGACATGGGTGGGTCCTTTCTCAGGCGATGAGCGTGATAGCGATGACAGAAACAATGCCCACGGTACCAATGATGAGGGCATAGAAAGAATTGGCGGTGTGGCTCAGGGATTTAAGGCCTTTGCCGTGAAGGTAGTCGTCGATCACCTCGCCGATGCCAATCGACATGTGGAGAGGGACGCAGAGGAAGAAAAGCACAAGCAGGCCGGCGTTGTACCACGTGCTGACAAACGCCAGCATCTCAGTCCGCGTGTCACCAGCGTGGCTCAGGATCGAGATGATCAACCAAACTGACAAGGGCACCTGGATCATCGCGGTGGTTCGCTGCCGGATAAAATGCGTTGTTGATGAGCTCGCCATTAAAGACCTCCGTGGACAGAGTAGCCAGCAAAGAAAATGATGGCGGTCATCGCTAAAGACCCAGCATAAGCAGCCCAAGCGGTCTTGGAGCTGAATGCCTTATCGAAGCCGTGCCCGGCGTCCCAAAAGAGGTAACGAATGCCGTTCAGGAAATGGAAACTGAAGGAGAGCGTGAAGCCAAACAGCAAAAAGATGCCAAATGGGGAGGCAAGAAAACCGCTGACCGCCGCGAAGGCGGCATCGGACATCGCGGCTGACGCCACCCAGACGGTGAGCAAAAGCAGGCCGATGGCGTTGCCGACCCCGGCGATGCGCTGCGTGATTGATGCGGCCATGGTGACCGTGAACCGCCAAACCTGAAGGTGCGGAGAGAGCGGTGCGTTGGGACCCGCACGCTGTGGTATTGTGTCAGACATCAGTCACTCCAAGCTTTGCGATACCCTCTGCCTTATCTTGACGCAAAGCGGCAAGAGCGCGCGGAATCATCCACCCTAGCTTTGCTGACTAAGGTAAAGAGACTGCTCAATTCTTGGTTGTTTCATCGCGAATGCTTATCAGGAACATTCGCACTGAAGGATCCGTGGTCAGAGCAATCGCCCGTTCCAGCGCGTCGCTTGCCTCTTGATGAGCGCCCATGGCGCGGTGGACTGATGCCAAGGTTGCCCAATAGGGCTGGTAGGTTCTGGCTTTGCTTTCAATGCGGTGAAGTTCCGCAAGCGCCGCTTCAGCTTGGCCCGCATCGAGGAGGGCTGCGGCAAAGCTGCAACGCGCACCAATGCTGGGCGCGAGCGCGAGCAAGCGCTCATAGAGCTGGAGCACAGCCGGCATGGTGTCTCGGTTTTCAAGCCGACCAACAATGTGCGCCGACCCGATCGCTGCCTCCAGCTGATACCGTCCTGGTTGGCGCTGATTGGCGGCTGTGCGAAGAAGCGTTTCGGCCCTTTGAATGAGCTCATCGTTCCAATCCTTCGGGTTGCGGTCCTTTAGGGGTTGGAATGTCGCAGGTCGTTCACTGGGGGTTAGCGCCCGTTGTTGAAGCGCCAACGCGAGCAGCCCTTTCGCCTCGGCACTCCCTGGCACGGCGTGGTGAACAAGGGTTGCGAGATAAAGCGCCTCATCCAAGAGCGCGAGGGATTGCCCACCGATCGTCAGCGCTGCGTAGATGGCATCGAGCACCGCGCTGAGGCGTTCATGCCAGACCTCTTCGCCGGGCTTTTCAAAAGGAATGCCCGCGTCTTTGATTTTCTTTTTGGCGCGCACGAGTCGCTGTGCCATCGCGGCCTCTGTTGTCAGCCAGCATGTCGCGATGGCATCAGTCCGTACCCCAAGAACAACGTGCAACATCAACGGTGCACGGATCGCCTCGTCAATTGCCGGGTGTGTGCAGACGAAAAGAAGGTTGAGCCGCGGGTCTTCGGCAGCAGTGCTCTCGTTCAACTCAGAGAGGATACGCGTGAGTTCCGTCTGCGCCTTGGAGGCAGAGGCTCTTTTGCGTGTTTCATCCAAATGACGCCGTTTTGCCGCTGTTAAGAGCCAAGCGTCTGGTGCGCGCGGGACACCGGTGCGCGGCCAGGATTGCAGCGCCGCGGCAAAGGCGTCGCTGAGCGCATCTTCGGCCGCCGCTAGGTCTCCGGTGCGGCGAGAAAGAAGCCCGAGCAGCCGCGCCCGGCTTTCTTTGGCCGCGGTTTCCGCTGCTGCTCGGGGATCGGAGCTCACGCGCCACTAAAGTCCGCAATGGGACGAACTTCGACATACCCAGTCGAGGCAGCGGGGCATTTTTCTGCCCACCCAAGCGCGTCATCAAGGTTCGGCACGTCGATGATGTAGAACCCGCCAAGCTGTTCCTTGCTGTCGATGAACGGGCCGTCCTGCACTTGGCGTTTGCCATCACGCATGGAGACGGTCGATGCCGTATGCCCATCGGACAGCGGCTCTCCGCTGACCATCACACCCGCCTTTTGCAGTTCGTCGGAATAGCTCATCCACGGCGCCATATAGGCCTCAAAGCCTGCTTCTTGGATCGCGCTGTGCATCACCTGTTCGTCGTCGAAAATCAGCAGCATGTATTGCATCGGTATTCCCTTTCTTGGTTGGCGAGCTTGTCAGCAAGCTCACCATCAAGACGGATGACGTGCCGTCAAATCGACAGAACGATGCATTTTTTTACCGATGGGCCGACAAAAAAAGACAGAGCTCCCGGCCCGTGGCCCGGATTGGTTCAGCATCGCGCCGGGCGCGGGCGAGCACCACGCTGCCATCAAGGCCTGAGATGATGAGGGCAGCAAGGTCGCGACTGCCCCCGCAAAGGGGCAGGAAGGCGTCTTCTGCCAATTGGTAGGCGCGTTGCGCGGCGGCCATCACCTCGTCAGGGGCACCCGCCGAGGTGATCACAGCGAGAAGCGGGCTTTGCTTAAACCGTGTGCGCTCAACCCAATGGGCGGTGCCTTCGAACACCCAGCTGACAAACTCCGTGACCCCTTTGCCGCTGTTGGTGGTTTTGCTCAGGGCCGTGAGGATTTCCCTTTCAATCCATTCGATCGCAGCGATGGCCACGTCCGCCTTACCCCCGGGGAAATGATGATAAAGAGATCCCTTGGGTGCATGCGCCGCCGCAAGAAGCGCCGCGGTGCCGGTGGCGTGGTAGCCGTGCTCTTGGAACAGGATCACCGACGCGCGCATCAGTCGATCTTTGGTCTGCAGATCGGCCAGGTTGGCCGCAGGACGGCCACCAAACGGCGCGGCGGGTGCGGGTGAGGCCATCAACGCCCCGCCAGTGCAGCGATCGTTGCAAGGCCCGTGGCGACGAGCCGCGGCTGTCCATCTTTCTCGCCAGAGTACACGCGCGATTGGACGGAGACGGAGGTTTTTCCTGCCTTGATCACCTCGCCCCGGGCGCGAAGATCGTCACCAACGGCCGGCGCAAGGTATTGGATCGTCATGCTTTGAGTCACCACATCCCCGACGGACGTGGCCGCGGCCCAGGCCATGGAAATATCGGCGAGCGTCGCAATCAAACCGCCGTGAAGATAGCCGTGATGCTGGGTCAGCTCTTGCCGCCGTTCGATCATGACTTCGGCATGGCCGTTTCCAGCGGACACCATGCTGAGCCCAATAAGGCCTTTAAAATTGTTGCCGCTGGTGGCTTTGACCAAAAGCTCTTCGGCGGCGGGATCTCGTTCAAACGCCATAAGATGCATCCCTTGTTATCAATGTTGGGCACTGAAATAGACCGACCGGTCTAGAGAGTCGAGGGTCGCGGTGCACCCGTGGACATGGCTTGGTCATCGGGGCATGGTTGAGATGTCTTGCCCGGGGGTTCGCCATGACCATTTTTGCTCGCCTTGTTGCCGCCGCAGCCCTTATGTTGAGTGCCGCGCAGGCCCAAGAACCCGATGTTCGCCCGGTGACCGAGAGCCTGACGAGCGATGACATCGCTCGGATCCTCACGCAGGCAGGCCTGTCGCCAACGATGCTCGAAGATGCCACCGGTGCGCCGGTGGCCACCGGTTCGGCGGACGGCATCATCTTCGTGGTGCGGGCGGTCGATTGTGCGGGGCAGCCAGCGCGTTGTGGTCAGCTGGTGCTGTTTGCCAATTTTGACCTCCAACGCCCGGTGGGTGAGCAGGACTTTCGAATCGTCAACGGGTTCAATGACGGCAACAAAAACGGCCGCGCTTACGTGCTCGAAGGTCGGAGCCAAATCGGTGTTGACTACATTATCGACCTGACCGGCGGGGTCACGGCAGAGCACATCGAAAACCGCCTCAACCGCTGGCCCGGCATCATCGGCACGTTCCAACAACAGATGAACGATGCCTATACGGGTAGTTGATGACGAAAGGCGTTGCTTGCCTGGAGGCTCATTGCTACCCAAATTGGTAGTAAGGCCGGTATACCTACTTGTTGCTTTCTTAACGGAGTGCGCCTAGCCATTGGCGTAGGCCGGAACTCTGGGATTCTGATAGATGGGTCGATCCACCACCGACGTCGCGTTAGCAAATAGAGTGCTTCAAAACAAACAGGAGCGCGGAGACACGTGGGCGCTCGCTGTTAAACTGGTGACTGAAAAGACCACACTCGGCCGGGCTCTACGCGAAACACATCTTAAGGAAGCACAAGCTGGCAGCAAGTTCGCCAAGCCGAGCAAATAGATAAAATACTATTTATGGAATGACGATTTGGCCGCGTTGATATCGAACGCCCATCCATCGTCACCGAAAATGCGACCGAATGGCGGGCTCTTGATTTGCTCCTCCAAGCTGCGTCGCACTTGGCGCTGATCGGTGAGCTGCCATAGCCAGTGCTGACCAAGAGAGTTCGAGCGCCCATCAAGTGATCGCTGCTCGCGATGTTTGTTCGAAATAGTGAGCACCACGGCCTCCGAGTCTTTTTCCAAAGTAATTGGGATTCCAGACCAAGTTCTTTCGTCTTTCCAAAGTCCAATCGAGTTGGAGAGTTCAGGACATTTCGTCCTTTTCTCAGCTCTCGCTTTGCGTACCCGCTCTTCATTTGCTCTGTGCACCAGAGCTGCCGACGTTACCGTGAGTACGGATGATCCTGGATCTTCCGCGAGAACCGTCGCGTAACGAGCAGGCCATCGCGATGAGATTTGTGCTGAATCCATAAGCAGTGCGATGAGCAAATCTGGTCCAATACACCGGACAACTTCCTGTCCAGGGTCGACACGGGCGAGGTCCTCACAGATGAGCGTCATCAGGCTTTGTGTATTCCGAAAGCGGACGACCTCTAGCTCACATTCATTGGGCGGTAGATATTCCCACCATGACATGCCTTTGTTGAGCACATGGCTAAGCCGGTAATCGTCAATTTGCTGATCGTGTAGTTTCCAACGGTGATGCTTGGCGTGACTCACTCGCAACGCCCCTCGTTCGGCAGGCCGCACATTGGCCATATGCTGATTACTATGCGCGAATGTTGAGTACAGAACAAAATTACCATCTTCACGAGGTCGCCCGTCTTGTTTTCTAGAGGATGTTCCTGCGACGATAAATTCGATCTCGTAAAACACATCATCAACATCTGCGTCCGCTATAGCAGTTTCGAGCGCATCATACTGTTCGTGTGTGATTGCACATTCGGGCAACACAACCGCATCGATTTTGTCGATATCTTTGACGGCAACAGAGCACAAGTCTTTGACAAAATTGACAAAATAATTGGGTGGGACGTCTTTGCTCCAATCCGGAGAGATCCGAAAATAATTCCAATTGCCGTCGATATGATCGGTAAGCGGTTGGAATGATTTTGCATGCAGATAGTAAGGGATGGGAATGACAAGAATATTCAGTGGCGACCGGTCCGGCTTGTCAGAGCGACTGGAATAATCCCACTTTGTGGTTGTCGTCCCAGATGCCGGAAGGATTGTCAGATTGTGGGTCAGCGATCGCAAGCTGCTCCCTACGACGGGAGTTCGACATTTAGGCTGCGTGACCAGCACACTGCGTGGTATCTCAAAGCTCAACGTTTTGTGTTCGTCGCGATACAGAACATCGTTCATAGAGTAGATGGAGAGCAACAGCGCAGGGTAGGAGGCCACTGGTCTTCCCGATGACCAGTCGTGAGGAGCGGACACGCCCACAGACAAGGCATCGGTAATGATGAGAATGTCGAGAGCGGCTTGTAACCACGATTGTTTAGCACTGCCGCCCGGCTGCATTGTATTGTCTAGGCTCAACGCCTCGCTGTTTTTCGAAATCAGACTTTTCCAAAATGGCGCCAAGTGCTTGTTAAGCACGTTTGAACAAGTCTCGATGGTCTCTGATAGAACGTGTTCGAGCTTCTTGGAAATTGCCCTCTTGAGTGTTAGGGCATGTTGAGGCTTGAGAGGTCGCCCTGCATGGAAGCCTCGCAAACGACGCATCTGTTTTAGTTCAGCTTCAAACAGCGTCGACCGCGCCAGCAGTTTGGACACTTTATAAAGCGGCTCCTTGATCTCAGCATTGACGTCGATGATGGCGCGATAGGCATCCTTTGAAACACGGATGCTGCTTTGCTCAGGTGAATCAGGACCTTTAGGTATCGTTCGTCTTTGACCGAGCGGTTCAAGGTCATGCAAAAAGCGCTCGTGAGAAGAAGGATCCACCAACCCCGCGACGCCGCCGAGTCGACACAGATAGGCTGCTGCTGCGAACATGTCGATGATTGGCGGAAGTCGTACGTTGCCGAACGCGTCAATCTCAACATATTCCCCGTGATCGGGGAACAGAAACCTAAGAACGCTTCCTACCGTCGCGTAATTCGAAGACACTCTCACGCACACCCACTCTACCCACATCAAGTGTTAGGTGAAGCATGGGGGTCATTTCCAGAAAAAATAGTCGTTTGAGCTCATTCGATCCCTTCGAGCAGTGCTGATCGTACCCAAGCAATCTCTCCCTCCGCCGACTGTTCCGAACGTCGTGTTCTTGTTTTATTCTCCTTAAACAGATGTTCCGGTGTGCAGCTTTGGCAAATCATCATCGCCGATAAAGCTGATCGCTTCTTCGAGGTTGAGGCGCCGGGGCGGGGTGAGGCGGACGGCGTCGTCTTTGCCAGCGGCGCGGATATTGGTGCGCTGTTTGACTTTTACTGGTCTAGGGTTTTCGAATTTATCGTCCTCAAGATTTGTTGCGCCGCTGTTCATCAATGATCTTGTGCTTATCCTGCTCCATAACCTCTGCAAGACGGAGGTGGGACTTAAACGAAGAGAAACGGTCCCAATTGCCCGTGCTGATTTCATCGCGGATGAAGGTGAGGCGGGGTCGCCAAAAACCGTACGACGTTATCGTGACCAGGAAAATTAAAGCGAGAAACTCAAAACGCATCATGCCCTCATAGGTCAGGGCCAATGCGACACCCAAAACAGCGGGACCAAACAAGAGCGCAAATCCAAAAAAGTACATCAGCGCGTA